>NZ_CAMSEL010000007.1:0-300066 GCF_947057495.1 Citrobacter sp. Marseille-Q5395
GGCCATACTTACGCAACCAGACAAGAACGGTGGAGCGCCCCTGAATACCATACCGCTGCTGGGCCTGTTTATAGGTCATCTCGCCTTTTTCAACCTGCTCAACAACAGCTATTTTAAAGGATAGAGGGTAATCGCGTTGGGTGCGTTTGAACTCAGTCATCATCACGTTCTCCGTATTTAAGTCAGGAACGTGCCAACGCTATTCAGGATGGGTCATTAATGTAATAAAAGGCCTTTCAAAAGGCCTTTTATACAGAAACGATATTTAATCATTGCCAAACAGATCTCGCGTGTACACCTTTTCGGCGACATCATCCAGTTCCGGCGTCATACGGTTAGAAATAATAATATCTGCTTCATTCTTAAAGGCGTCTAAGTCACGTATCACTCGAGAACGGAAGAACTCATCCTCTTTCATGACGGGTTCATAAATAATAACGGGCACACCCTTAGCTTTAATCCGTTTCATTATTCCCTGAATGGAAGATGCACGGAAGTTATCAGAACCACTCTTCATAATCAGGCGATACACCCCCACCACCTTCGGCTTACGGGCGAGGATAGAGTCAGCAATAAAATCTTTACGCGTACGGTTAGCATCAACAATCGCGCCAATAATATTATTCGGTACTGAAGCATAGTTAGCCAACAACTGCTTAGTATCTTTCGGCAGGCAGTAGCCACCGTAACCGAATGATGGGTTGTTGTAATGGTTGCCGATACGCGGATCCAGGCATACTCCTTCAATAATCTGACGCGAATTCAGCCCCAGACTCTCTGCATAGCTGTCCAGCTCGTTAAAATAGGCTACGCGCAGCGCAAGATAAGTGTTGGCGAAAAGCTTAATAGCTTCGGCTTCGGTAGAGTCGGTAAACAGGGTCGGAATATCTTTCTTCACGGCCCCTTCCTGTAGCAGTGCAGCAAAACGCTCGGCGCGCTCGGAACGCTCACCAATTACGATACGAGACGGATGCAGGTTGTCGTATAGCGCACGGCCTTCACGCAAAAACTCCGGCGAAAAAAAGATATTGTCGATACCCAACTGCTCCTTAATGGAATTCGTAAAGCCCACCGGAATGGTGGATTTTATGACCATCACTGCATTTGGATTAATTTCAACAACATCGCGGATTACTGATTCCACACTGGAGGTGTTGAAGTAGTTGGTTTTCGGGTCGTAATCAGTCGGGGTGGCGATAATAACGTAGTCAGCATCGCGGTAAGCATCATTCTTATCGGTTGTCGCACGGAAATTCAGCGGTTTCGTGGCCAGATACTCTTCGATCTCTTTATCAACAATCGGCGATTTTTTCTGATTCAGCATGTCGACTTTAGACTGAACGATATCCAGGGCAACCACTTCATGGTGCTGGGCGATCAGAATGCCGTTCGACAGGCCTACGTAACCTGTTCCTGAGATAGTTATCTTCATTCGCTCTGCAACTTCTTCCGGTTAAACATTTAAGGGTGAACGTGTCACCATCGTTAGACCCAACTTTGTCGTATCGGATCAGCATGCAATCATTATATCGTGATTTATAACTGTAAGGCCTATCAGACCAAGCCGAATGCCGTTTTTTGCCCATAAAAAAGCCCGGAGGAGCGCTCCGGGCCTGCATTTACGGTTGGGTTAAATCAGATTAATCCAGCCATTCGGTGTGGAACACACCTTCTTTATCAGTGCGTTTATAGGTGTGTGCACCGAAGTAGTCACGCTGAGCCTGAATCAGGTTCGCCGGCAATACCGCAGAACGGTAGCTGTCATAGTATGCTACGGCGGCAGAGAACGTCGGTACCGGGATACCATTCTGCACAGCATAAGCCACTACATCACGCAGCGCCTGCTGATATTCGTCAGCGATGTTTTTGAAGTAAGGAGCCAACAGCAGATTTGCGATGCCTTTGTTTTCAGCATAAGCATCAGTGATCTTCTGCAGGAACTGAGCGCGAATGATACAGCCTGCGCGGAAGATCTTCGCGATTTCACCGTAATTCAGATCCCAGTTGTACTCGTCAGACGCAGCGCGCAGTTGAGAGAAACCCTGCGCATAGGAGACGATTTTGCCCAGGTACAGAGCGCGACGTACTTTCTCAACGAACTCTGCTTTATCACCAGCCAGTTTAGCCTGCGGACCAGACAGCACTTTAGATGCAGCAACACGCTGGTCTTTAAGGGAGGAGATGTAACGAGCGAATACAGACTCAGTGATCAGAGACAGGGGTTCCCCAAGATCCAGAGAACTTTGGCTGGTCCATTTACCGGTACCTTTGTTCGCCGCTTCATCCAAGATCACATCAACCAAATATTTACCGTCTTCATCCTTTTTAGTGAAGATATCTTTGGTGATGTCAATCAGGTAGCTGCTTAATTCACCTTCGTTCCACTCGGTGAAGGTGGTCGCCAGCTCTTCGTTAGACAGGTTCAAACCACCTTTCAGCAGAGAGTAGGCTTCAGCAATCAACTGCATGTCACCGTATTCAATACCGTTGTGGACCATCTTCACATAGTGGCCCGCACCATCGGCGCCAATATAGGTTACACATGGCTCACCATCTTCGGCAACAGCTGCGATTTTGGTCAGAATTGGCGCGACCAGTTCGTAAGCCTCTTTCTGGCCACCAGGCATGATAGAAGGCCCTTTCAGTGCGCCCTCTTCACCACCGGACACGCCGGTACCGATGAAGTTAAAGCCTTCGGCCGACAGTTCACGATTGCGACGAATGGTGTCCTGGAAGAAGGTGTTACCGCCATCAATAATGATATCGCCTTTGTCCAGATACGGCTTCAGGGAATCAATGGCAGCGTCTGTACCTGCTCCCGCTTTCACCATTAACAGGATACGACGAGGCGTTTCGAGGGATTCAACAAACTCTTTTACCGTGTAGTAAGGCACCAGTTTCTTGCCAGGGTTCTCGGCAATCACTTCTTCGGTCTTTTCACGGGAGCGGTTGAAAACGGAGACGGTATAACCACGGCTTTCGATGTTGAGCGCCAGGTTGCGCCCCATCACTGCCATACCGACGACGCCGATCTGTTGCTTGGACATTACATACTCCTGTCAGGTGTGGTTACCCACCGGGACAAACTCCGGGGGCTTAAGTGAATAGCATGTTAACTCAGAGGCAAGGCAGGAAGGTAGTAATTGATGTACCAGAGCTTCCTTTTGGGTAGTAATCAGCCATGTCTAACGAGACTCAATACGCGCCGTCTCGATGTAAAACAACCTTCACTGTCTTAAACAAAATGGCAATATCATTCCAGAGTGTCCAGTTCTTGACATACCAGGAGTCAAAATACACACGCGTTTCATAGTCCACATCATTGCGACCACTAACTTGCCACAGACCTGTCATTCCTGGTTTTGCCATCAAATAATAGTCAACATCATCACAATACCGTTCAAGTTCATCCGAAATGATTGGGCGTGGCCCAACCAAACTCATCTCACCTTTTAATACATTGAACAGTTGGGGTAATTCATCAAGACTGGTTTTTCGAATAAAACGCCCAACAGCAGTAATGCGAGGGTCATTTTTAAGTTTAAAATCTTTTTCCCACTCAGCTCTCGCATCGGGATCTTTATCCAGAAGATCTTTCAATACTTCTTGCGAATTCATCACCATTGAACGAAATTTATAACACGGAAATAATTTACCGTTCCGCCCTACGCGTTGATGGCCGTAAATCGCTGGACCTCCATCTCGGGTAACTTTATACCAAAGATAAATCATAAGGGGTGATGCCACTAATAGAATTAATATTGAACAAACGATGTCAAATGTTCGTTTAAGGAAACGGGAGGTACGCTTTGCAAGATTGTTCTGTATCCTTAACAGCATAACTTCATGGCTAAAAATAAAGGACATATCTGTATTATACAATGGCAATCCGCGAAAAGAAGGAACCACAGTTACTGATCGGCAATGATGCTTTGATAACTCACGAAGCCAAAATTGTGTTTTATCTAACTCAGTATATTCATAGGCAAGAATATAATGAATATCACCTGTACGATTCAAACTCCAGATTTCTTTATCTTCTTTTATTATTGGTAACCCATTAATCTCAGAATGAATTGCATCAGTATCAAAGAAAGCAACAACATCAAATCCCATCATCTCTTCACTCTGAAGAGCACTGTATGCTCCGAGTGCATTTTGGCCACTTCCGAGAATGATGGTTTTCTTCTTCCAGATTCCAAGTTTGTTAAGCAAATGCTTTGTAAGTACACGGAATAAGGGTACCAATATCAATGCAAACGACCAGCAAAACCCCCAAACATAGCGAGAAAACTGCCATTTCGTAAATGCAATTAGCGCCAAATCAAAAACAGCAAAAATCACAATGGTACGAAAAATCTCTTTTAATTCATACCAGAATGGCTTGCGATAGGTATAATGACGCAAACGAACCCAAAACCACCCCACACACACTATAGAGAGAATGAAATGGGAAATGACACGTGTATCTAGTTGTTCCTGTGGAACAAATCGCTGTACCCCATCAAAAATCAGGTACACGCATCCCAAAGATAACCACAAAGCCACATTAAAACAAACCAGATCTGATATAGCTAATAAGATCTTACATAAGTGTGGATTATACTTATTATCAATATTATCCATTAACCTTCACCCTCTAAATGGGTATTAACACGTCAAAAAAATTTATTCCGTTTAGTATTTTCAATACATAAATGAAAAGAAAACAGTTTTCTTGTTAAGCATTGCTGATGTATGCGAGAACTCTTTCCACAATATGTTGAGCAGACTCCAGAGAATTAGCCTCAGCATAACAACGCAACTCCGGCGCATTCCCTGACGGTCGTAAATGTACTATACAGCTACTTCCAAGCGTAATCCTAACCCCATCGGTTGTATCTACAGATACAGCGATTTCATCTTGTAAACCAATAACATTCAACAACGATTGCGGATTTTCCATGCCTGTTTTGATCAGCTTACGGCTCTGTTCAAGGCTGACATTCTGTAATCGATCAGAATGGGTATATCGACAAGGTAACTGTTCAACAAGACTGCTAACATTTTTATCTCTGCTGCTGTAAAGAAGCATGATAGCGGGTAATACCGCATCACGAGTTGGTAGAGCAGGTAATAACTTACCGTTGATGACGACATCGCTTCCTAGCAGGAACCCACCGTTAGCCTCAAAGCCCGCAATACGCTCATAACTTTTTGATAATTCAGGAAAGGCAGCGATCACATAAGGTGAGCCAATCTTTGTAAGTTCCACATGCTTGAAAAAATGACAGGAAGATATGATGCTATTACAACTCACAGGGATAGCGACTGCATCAGCATTTAACGCCAATGAGCACAGCAAACCTAATACATCCCCTCGTAACCAGTTCCCTTTCTCATCCGAAATTAAAGGTCTGTCGCCATCACCATCAGTAGAAAAGATAGCATCTAGTTTGAAATGTTCAGCCCAACGAATCGCTTGTTCCCTATCCTCTTCACTTACCGCTTCGGTATCAATAGGTATAAAATTATCGCTTCTGCCTAAGCTGATGACTTCAGCACCTAAGGCCTCGAATAAGGGTTTATAGAGCTCACGCCCTGCACTTGAGTGTTCATAAATACCAATACGCTTATTCTTAAGGAAAGGTATCGGGAACAGGGAGAGATAACGTGAGATGTAATTTTCAGCAGCAATCGTTGAGACTGCCAACGCCTTAAGAACGAGCTGTTTGCATGTAGCTTCAGCATTCAGAATCGCTAACTCATCATCCTTCGTTATTTCACCATCGGGGCGGTAAAATTTTAGACCATTCCGATCAAACGGTATGTGACTACCCGTTACCATGATCGCGGGAATTTTTTCGGCCATCGCCTGAAGAGCTAAAGCCGGAGTTGGAATAACGCCATAAAAAATAATGCTAATTCCGTAATCTTCCAACGCTGCAGCACAAGCCTGAGCCATTGCGTAGCTGCTTGGTCGATTATCAATCGCCAATGCAACCTTTTCAAACGAAAAATGTTGCTGCATAACGGTCACAAACGAAGCGGTAAATGCTGCACAGACCTCAGGTGTAAAATCGATAACAAGCCCCCGCGCGCCACTGGTTCCAAAAGCGATACCTGAAGCTTTAATTACATCGTGGCTATTATAAACTCGGTTCATCTGTCCCTTCCTCCGAAAATCCTGAACGTTGCTCAAGGCGGATAATGTCATCCTCACCAAGATAAGAGCCAGACTGGATTTCAATTAATTCTAATGGAACTAGCCCAGGGTTTTCTAACGCATGAATAGTTTTAAGTGGAATAAACGTTGACTCATTTTCTGAGACCAAAAAGGTCTGATCTCCCTTTGTAACACGGGCAGTACCTGATACCACAATCCAGTGTTCTGCACGATAATGGTGCATTTGCGCAACAAATTTTTCTCCGGGTTTAACAATAATGCGTTTAACCAAATAATTATCACCACTATCGATTACATTATATTTCCCCCACGGACGGAAAACTTCCTGATGTTGCTTATACTCATCTCTATTTTTTTGCTTTAAATGGTCTACAATTTTTTTAACATCCTGTACATCATCTTTATTCGCAACAAGTACAGCATCTGCTGTTTGAACAATAACGAGATTATTTACTCCTACAGTACTCACAAATGCACTTTCCGAATAAATATAGTTATCTGCACTATTATGGGTAAACACGTCACCATGTAAGACGTTTCTTTGCTGATCTTTTGCAGAAATATCCCACAGTGAAGACCATGATCCCACATCTGACCAGCCTGCATCCATCGGCACAACCACCGCATGCTGCGTATGTTCCATCACCGCATAATCGATTGAATCACTCGGGCATAGGGCAAATGCCTCTTTATCAATACGGATAAAATCAAGATCGGGATTTACGCGTCCTACGGCTTTTTCACAAGCGAGATAAATATCAGGTGACCAATGCTTTAGCTCATTTAAATAACTGCTCGCGCGAAACAAGAACATGCCGCTGTTCCAGTAATATTTCCCCGTATCAAGGTAATGGCAGGCCGTATCAAAGTCAGGTTTCTCAACAAACTTTGCAACTGCATATGCATCATCCCCGATATTCTCACCACGACGTATATATCCATATCCCGTCTCTGCATGAGTCGGGACAATACCAAAAGTTACAAGCTTACCCTGGTGAGCTAAGGGTTCAGCCTGCTTAATGGCTCGAATAAAAGCAGTATCATCTCGAATAATATGGTCAGCGGCAAGAATCAATAACAGTGGATCATTGTCCTGCTGATTTTGTCGCGCACCGAATGCAGCAAGTGCAATCGCAGGCGCCGTATTACGGCCCACGGGTTCAAGAATAATATTATTAGCAAGTTTGTCGACAGCACGAAGCTGCTCCGCAACAAGAAAGCGATGACGGTCATTACAAATAACAACCGGCGCCTCTATTGAGAGAGGTGACAATCTCGCTATCGTATTTTGCAGCATTGATAACTTACCTTCAACGCTAAGGAACTGCTTGGGATGATACTCACGAGAAAGTGGCCACAGACGACTACCTGTACCACCTGCCATTATTACGGGAAGAACAGACATTTATCTTATCTCTTTCGATTTTAATCCCTGGAAATTATTCCAGAAACTCTTATACATACTTAAAGTTCGGCACAATGGCAATGGTAGGGATTGCCAACGCTTTCCTAACTTATAGCCCAGTAGCTTCGCAAAGATTGTCAATAATGCTCTAGGTATCCATAAAGGTGATTCTTTAAGAAGAAAACGCATCTCTGATTTAACAAACCGCAATCCTTCTCCACCAGCACCGCCAAAGTCACGCTGGATCCATGGAGTACAAGCATGGAAAACACCCGTATCAAAATATCGCTGAAATTCTTCCCGCGGGGTATAATTATGGGAGTGTTTTACTACCGCCTCAGCGCAATAGGCAACTTTATAACCTGCCAGAATCATCTTAGCCGCCATAAACATATCCTCGGCAAGAATTGTATGTTCAGGGAACCCTCCCAACTCTTCAAAAATAGAGCGGCGATAAGCAGCGAAAGAATTAGACATAAATACAGTTTTGATACCCAAGCTTTCTATATCAGCTTTGCTTTTAACAATAGACTTTGAGCTATAATTAAAATTTCTAGCATGAACTGCAAGGGGGTTAGCATCTTTATGAGGAAGTTGTCTACCGCAAACTGCTGCTATCAATGGATCTGAAAAATAAGAAACTAAATTTTTAAGTGCATCCGTATCTGCGAGAATTGCATCTTGTGTTAGAAATATTATAACATCAGAGCCGAGTGCTTTTGTAACCGCTAGATTCCTTGTACCTCCATGATTAAAGTCCTTAGAGTGAATATGCAAAACTGATATATTATCCAAGTCTGAGGCTAACTGAACCGTACCGTCTTTAGAACCCGAATCTATAACAATCACTTTATCCGGATACATAGTTTGTTGCTTTATAGCATTTAGAACATTAGGCCAGAGCGAACCAGCATTATATGTAGGAATAATTAACGTTATTTTCATTTATTTTGATTCCGCCAGCCAATTCCCAACCATTTGTTTCATATTATCAAAGTCATATCGAGCGACATAATTATCAAATCGATAAATTGTATCAGGCAATTTCTCTATGCTCTTTATTGCACTCTGCCAGCTTTTTGCATCATCAGGATTCACATATAATGCACTATCGGTTAACACTTCTCGAAATACCGGAATATCGGATACTATAACTGGAGTATTTGATGCCATTGCTTCAATTGGAGGTATACCAAAACCTTCATCAAGAGATGGATAAACAAGCGCGTAAGCTTCAGAATATAAAATTTTCAACTCATTAAATGAGATCTCATGTACAAACTTCACTTTGTCTGTGAGTTCCAGTTCAGAGACCATTTTCTGTAGTGATATAGCATAGTCAGTACGACCACATACAATAATTAAATCATAAAGACCAGCCCAGACATTTTTATTTTTTATAAATGAATGAATATTTTTATGTGGCCAACTTGCACCAACAGCCAAAAAATAATTCTTTTTCTCTTTTTTTTGTATAAAATCAGATTCATTAACACTATTATAAATTACTGATATTTTTTCACTATCCACGTTATATATTTTAGCAATGCTATCCTTAACGGTATAAGAAACCGTTAAAACGTGTTTACACCGCTTAACGGACATTTTCAGCATAAACCGGAAATATAACTTTTGGATAAAACTATCTGGATAATAAAAAGGTCTTAAATCATGTACTGTGATCGTTTGATTTCTAAGTAAGGGAATAGTGTGATGTGTAGTACACACCAATTCCTTATTACCATATTTAATAAAAACTCTCAGAGCAAGCCAGTAGCTATATGCATACCATAACAGTGGCCTAATTCGTGATGTTTTAGATGTATTGCTAACAATATTCGGAACTGTAATTACTGCAAAACCGAGATTTTCAAAATATTCAGAATGCACCTTGCTACAGATAATTGCTTCAATATTCTTTATTTCACGCAGTGCCGCTAAAAATTTAATCGAATATTGCCACATTCCCGTACCACTTTTACCTAAACGTGATAGGTTGACTATCATTGAATAGCTCTCCGTTTTTCCATTCGTGCTTGTGTAGCGATTACCATAAGAATAATTAATAGAAAAAATATTTCTTAATAAAATTTTAACTAAAACAAATCGAAATTCATGATTAGAACTAAATAAGGAACCGCACTTTAAATAAATTAATGACTTAGTAAAAAGATAAAAATATCAAGAGTGCTAATTTAATATTCTTTACGACCAATAAAAACATGAAAATAATAGCCCCTCGATCGGATAGCCTCATAAATATATCCTAGATACCATTATTTATAGATCCCAAATCAAACGCATAAGCGGAATAAAATCATTCAGGGTAGAGTAAAAAAATTAGAAATCACTAATGTCAGCAAGTATTAATATTAATAAACACATTACTTGCGTGTAATTTAAATGCCATCTGTCACTGCATATTTCTGCTCAGCATTCTAAAACCCAAAAGTGCAGAGTTACTTAGATAAAAACCATAGCATTATATAGAAAAACATCAACTTTATTTAACATCACACTACGAGTATTTTTTTGACAATATTTTTTACTGCTTTTATTTTTCTTGCATGATTGGCTAATTTTCCAAACTGGAATAAGAAATGAGTAAACCATGGGTGATAACCAAGTTCTTCATAATAAGATGCTAATTCTGCCCTATCAACTGAATTACCATAACATGCCATAGCTAAGGATGTATAAACCCAAGGGCGCTCCTTCAAAAGAACGTGTCCAAATGCGGTAGATAAATTTTCATTATCACTATAAAAATCTTTTTTTAATTTTAAGTAACCAACGAAATCAATTTTTATACGACGAGCCTTGCCATTACTTTCAAATGTATCATTATCACCTCTACAATCAACCAATGGTTGTGATATGTATTGTAAAGTTGAATTCAGATCACTTATTATTCTTAATAAAATATATACATGAGAATATGCAGTCCCAATATACGAATCATCAAACTTAATACTAGACCATCTATCTTTCCTGACTATAATTGAACTTAAATAGCTAAACAAACCACCAACAGAGTTACATTTACTGAAGTATTTAATTAAATCAGAATCATCTCTGAAAGAGAATAACCTGCTATCTTCTGATAACCATTTTCGATGCGGATTGGTTATCTTTGTCATCGATAAATCCAACTCCCTCCTATCACATAAATAAATATCAGATTCATCAGCAAGTTTCTTCTCCATTAATGCCAAGGCATTATATGAAAGAATATCATCACTCCCCAAAATCCAACAGTAATCCCCTCCTCCCATATTAACTGCAGCTAGATAGTTTCTATCAGGACCAATATTTTCACTATGCCTGTGGTAAACAATTGGGAAGTTATATTTCCTTCTCCAGATTTCTATACATTCTTTGGTATCATCAGTTGAAGCATTATCTGAAATACATACTTCTATATTCAACGAATGGTCGGACTGTTTGTTGATGCTACTAAGCAGCTCATCAATAAATTTTGATCTATTATATGTTGGAATACAAAAAGATACTTTCATGTTACGCTAACCCTTTAATTTTATATATATAATACACAGGCAACCCCCAAAAAACTGTTAATGCAAATGAAATAATCAGTCCCCATAAAATGCCGACAATCCCATAACTTCCAGCCAGAATCCATTGAGCCGCTCCACCGATCAAAGCCTGGCAAGGAACTATGAACCAAAGAATTCTTAATTGGTTCATACTTTGAAGTAACATAGCAAATGTATCACACCAGACGCGAAGACTAAAATATACTGCAAGTAAGACAAACGCCATACCACTAATACGGTAATCAATATTTTTAGCTATGATGCTATAAATATAACTTTTAAAAATAAAAATGAATAAAGTGCTACAACTAATAAAAAGAACCCCACCAAAAACATTAATGAACACTAATTTATTTAGCTTCTCCCATTGCATTTTAACTCGTAGTTCGGCACATAATGGCCATAAAGCCTGTAATACAGCCGTATAAATAAAAAATACCAAACCAAAAATCTTCATCGTTACTGTATATTTAACAATATCTGTAGCAGATAATTTTTGTGAGATAACAATATAATCAGCCTGTAGTACCAATATTGATAAAAACGAAAACATTAGGAAGCCAGTAGAACGTGATAATAAAGACTTATAATTATCAAGATTTACGTCAATCTTTATAATTTTTATATATCGATATAGTGTGTATAGAATTGGTAGCAAGGCTACAGGTGCATATAATGCTATTAAAGAAGTTGTAATGTTTGCATTCAAATTCAAATAGCGTATGAGAAAAACACCGAGCAACCCCAACATATAGGATGCCGCATTAATTGCATTTGCTTTCCATCCCAATTGTTCAGCAAATAATATCTTATATACTACATTCCCAATCCCGACAGTTATAAATATTACACTTGCTATAAAAAAAGGGGTAGCCAAACCATTTTTCATCTCATAGCTAAATGAAGATAGATATAGAGATGACACTTTGCCTGACAATAAAAACAATGTGCCAGAAAATATAATTAAGGATGCGAATAAGATGTGTATTGCAGCTTTAATATATGAATCATACGATTCATTCTTTACTCTCAACTCAGATATATAATTCTGTAAGCTACTGCCAACACCGATATCTGCAATGCTAAACCAAATTAATAAACCAGTTAAAAGTGTAAATATTGCGTATGATTCTTCTCCTAATATTTCCAGTAAAAATTTTATACTTACTAACTGAACACTTGCGATTATTATTTTTGATAACCAAGAAGACGCAGCAATAATAAGGTGTTTTGGAACATTAGCCAACCTCAATACTCTCATAATGATTTCAACTTATATATCCCATGAAGATTAATGTATATTAAATCATGCCCGCCTTCACGGGCAATATATCAGATAGTACTTGTCCAATCATACATCTTGTGGACACCATCTGTTGCAGAGACATTTGGAGCCCAACCAATTGCATTGCTAATTTTTGTAATATCGGCAACAAAAACTCGCTGATCACTCTCTCTCACAGGTAAATTTGTATATTTCATTTCTATTTCGCTATACTCCTCAAGTAATTTGAAGAGTTCAAGTAAAGACAGACTGTTAGAAATAGTCCCTCCCACATTAAAGGCATTACCTCTAATTTTTGACACATTAGCTAGAGCCGTAAAATACAATGAAATCATATCTTCAGCATGTAATACATCTCTGACTTGTTTGCCGTTCCCAGAAATAGTAAAGGGTTTAGTAATACCTTTTTTTATTTCAACTGCTTTTTGGCAAAACCAACCAACCCAACCCTGATCATAGCTAGCAAATTGTCTACCACCATACATGGATGAATGTCTGAACACTACCGTGTTTAAGCCAAAAATCCTCGCATAATCAAGCATATATTGGTCTGCAGCACCTTTAGAACATCCATAAGGCGAATGAAAATCTAGCTGGGTTGTCTCATCAAACCCATTGGGTCTATCAGTACAGGTATACCTAGTTTCAGTTTCCCTGTATTCATACTGCTCCAGATCTCCATATACTTTATTCGTAGATGAATAAATTATGTTACATCTTGGCTGATACTGCCTTACTGCCTCTAATAAGTTTAATGTACCACCTGTATTAATTTCAAAATCCATGCAAGGGTTATCAATGGATGTGGTCATTGCCACCTGTCCTGCCAGATGGAAACAGCTATCTGGCATATACTTAGTAATTAATCTTGTAACATCATTTTTATTTCGAATATCACCATGTACAAAATCAAATTTGCCTAATGAAGAAAGCCACTGTAAATTATTTATCGCACCTTTGCGTGATAAATTATCAAATACAATGACCTCAAATCCTTGGTTAATGGCATAAGAGGCCAAATTACTCCCAAGAAAACCACAGCCCCCAGTAATTAAAAGTTTCATTATTTTTCCTTCTCAACTATTTCAGATATTGCGTTAACTAGAGAATACTCTCTTTGCCAGCCTATTTTCTTAAGCTCTGTTACATTAGCACAGCTATACATTAACTCATTCTCTCTTTGTTCCACTGCACCGAACTCAATTTCAGAACAACTTTTAGTAATTCTTTGGACGGTATCAACATATTCGCGAATAGATACAGCCTCGCCGCTTCCTACTTCTATTGTGTGAAACTTCGGAAACTCATGGATATGATTTAAAATGCAGTCAAATGCGGATAGCAGATCTTTAATGTATATAAAATCTCTCTTTTGTGACCCTGAAGTTAATTTTATAGCTTTGTTATTTAAGCAACTTCTTATAACCATACTTGTAAATTTACCATCTCCATCAAAAGCACCAAAAAAATGCTCTAACTTCAATTCTAAAAACTTATTATCTGTCTTATTTATAATTACCCGTGCAATTTCAGGCAATTTTTGTTTCGTGTACGCATATAGATTTACATCTTGTGGTAATGATGTACCACAATTTATAAAAACAGAATTAAATGATGTAATGGACTCTATTACTTTGATAGGCAAGAGAATATTGCTTTCCAAAAGCACCGATGCTGATTCGTTATTTCTTCCATAGCAAGCAGCAGTATTAACAACAATGTCGGGCTTAAATTTTATAATCTTTTCAACCCACTCACTATCTGTAGTATAAATAATATTTTTTCTGTAATCCCCACTTTTTTTCTTCCTTGCCAAACCAACTACCGAATGTTGGCTTTCAAAGTAAGACATAAGTTGTGAACCAAGATATCCAAATGCTCCCATGACGAGAATTTTCATATAGTTAAAGGG
This sequence comes from Citrobacter sp. Marseille-Q5395, assembly GCF_947057495.1. Lineage (NCBI taxonomy): Bacteria > Pseudomonadati > Pseudomonadota > Gammaproteobacteria > Enterobacterales > Enterobacteriaceae > Citrobacter > Citrobacter sp. Marseille-Q5395. The sequence goes on from NZ_CAMSEL010000007.1 coordinate 14,326, forward strand.
GAATTCATTCCCCTCCCTCAAAAATTAGAAATTCAGACCAAAGAACTCTTCAAATTTGCTAACTACGTAGTCCAAATGCTCAGTAGTTAGTCCTGGGTAAATACCAATCCAGAAGGTTTGATTCATTATGCGATCTGTATTTGTTAACTCACCCACTACTCGGTACTTCACATTCGCAAAATACGGTTGACGAGTCAGATTACCTGCGAATAACAGACGGGTACCGATCTTGGCTTCATCAAGAAACTTAACTAAATCAATGCGTTCAACGCCGCTAGTTTCTTTAAGCGTGATCGGGAAACCAAACCAGGATGGGTCAGATTTCTCTGTGGCTTCCGGTAACTCAAGAAACTCAGCACAGGATTGCAAACCTTGCTTAAGGTATGCAAAGTTCTCTTTGCGTTTTTGTACGAACTCTTCAACACGTTCTAATTGTGCCAGGCCACATGCAGCCTGCATATCCGTAATTTTCAGGTTATAACCCAAATGAGAGTAGGTATATTTATGGTCGTATCCGAACGGCAGAGAACCCAGTTGCTGTCCAAAACGTTTACCACAGGTATTGTCGCAACCTGGTGCACAATAACAATCACGTCCCCAGTCACGGAAGGATTCAATCAGTTTCTTTAATTCGCCTGATTTGGTAAATACAGCCCCGCCTTCTCCCATTGTGATATGGTGTGCAGGATAGAAACTCACAGTACCAATATCACCAAAAGTACCGACCATTTGACCATCATAAGTAGATCCGAGCGCATCGCAGCAGTCTTCGATAAGCCAAAGGTTATACTTATCAGCAATACGGCGCACTTCCGTTATATCAAACGTATTACCCAGTGTATGGGCGATCATAATCGCTTTTGATTTTTCACTCACTGCGGCTTCAATAAGTGAAGCGTCAACATTATAAGTAGGGATATCAACATCCACAAAAACAGGAATCAATCCATTCTGGATTGTTGGGTTAACTGTGGTTGGAAACCCTGCTGCTACGGTAATAACTTCATCACCAGGCTTGAGCGCACGATCACCAAGTTTCGGTGACGTTAATGCTGTTAAAGCCAACAAGTTCGCTGATGAGCCTGAAGTGGTTGTTAATACGTGAGGCACGCCAATAAACTCACCGAGTTTCTTCTCGAAAGCATCATTAAAACGACCCGTTGTAAGCCATCCATCTAAAGATGCTTCAACCATCAATTGCAATTCTTTCGCACCAATAACCTTCCCTGAAGGTGGGACGACACTCACACCTGCATTAAATGGTTTTGGGCTCAGTGCCTCATCGGCATACTCAGCAACGAGTTTGGATATTTGTTCACGCAGGTTTTTTGCTGTCATTGCTATAATTCCTGTACTTATCTATTTTAGCTAAAAGTGGTAGTGGTCATATAATCATGAATTTCACGTTTCGAGCATTCCAACATATCTGCTCCGTTTATCCATGCTTTATGCCATTTAACAATACGACCAAGTGTTTCAACGAGCTCCCATCTAGGGTGCCAATCTAATTGCATATGGGCTTTCGAACAATCCAGTTTAAGATAGTGTGCCTCATGGGGATGATCCTGACCATCCAACTGCCAACTGGCCCCCTCACCCCATAATGTCACCATTTTGTCGACAATGAACCCAACCGTTTTTGCATCCTCCTCACGAGGACCGAAATTCCACCCTTCTGAATATTTGACCCCCTCAACATAGAGGCTCTGTGCCACCACGATATACCCAGAAAGCGGTTCAAGTACATGTTGCCATGGACGAATGGAATGAGGATTGCGAATAACGACCTGCTTCTTTTTCTCAAAAGAACGCAAAATATCTGGAATCAAGCGATCTTCTGCCCAATCACCGCCACCAATCACATTACCCGCCCTAACCGAAGCCAAGCCAACGCCATGGTTTGCATAATCCTTAGGATTAAAAAACGAATTACGAAATGCGGAAGCAACTAGTTCAGCGCAGCCTTTGCTGTTGGAGTAGGGATCGTAACCGCCCATCGCTTCATTTTCGCGGTAACCCCAAACCCATTCACGGTTTTCATAGCATTTATCGCTGGTGATATTGACTACAGCCTTAATACCCCCAACCTGTTTTACCGCTTCAAGCAAATGTACAGTGCCCATCACGTTTGTTGAATAGGTTTCGATAGGTTCTTTATAAGAAAGCCTTACTAGCGGCTGGGCAGCCATATGAAAAATAATTTCTGGCTTAAAAGACGCTATAGAATTACGTAATTTATCAAAATCACGAATATCGCCTATTTCCGATTCCATCAAGTTACTGATATTAGCGGTGTCAAATAAGCTAGGATTCGTCGGGGCCTCAAGGGAGTAACCTTTTAGTGTTGCCCCCATTTCGCTTAGCCATAGAGAAAGCCAACTACCTTTAAAACCCGTATGGCCGGTAATGAATACGCGTTTACCCTGCCAGAAGCTCTTATCAATCATGCAGTCACTCCCATGTTTTCCAGGGCGCAGTACCTTTTTCCCATAAACCTTCAAGGTACGTTTTATCGCGCAGTGTATCCATCGGCTGCCAGAACCCTGCATGCTCGTAAGCCATGAGTTCTCCCTGTTTAGCCAATGTCATCAACGGTTCCTGTTCCCAGGTAGTCGCATCATTTTCAATAAGATCGATCACTGAAGGATTTAGTACGAAGAAACCACCGTTGATCATCGCGCCATCGCCTTTAGGCTTCTCCTGGAACGATTGAACCTGGCCGCCACGGATATCCAGGGCACCAAAACGTCCAGGAGGGAACGTTGCCGTCAAAGTTGCTTTTTTGCCATGCGCTTTATGAAAATCGATCGTAGCTCTGATATTGAGATCGGCAACACCATCGCCATATGTAAACAGAAACGCTTCATCATCTTTTACGTACTCAGCCACACGTTTCAAACGGCCACCGGTCATAGATGAATCACCAGTATCAACTAGCGTTACATTCCACGGTTCTACGCGCTTGTGGTGAACTTCCATTCTATTTTCTGCCATATGAAATGTTACATCCGACATATGCAGAAAATAGTTCGCAAAGTATTCTTTGATTACATATCCCTTGTATCCACAACAGATAATAAAATCTTTAATGCCGTGGGCGGAATACATTTTCATAATATGCCAAAGAATCGGCTTACCACCAATCTCAACCATTGGTTTTGGTTTTACTATTGTTTCTTCACTCAATCTGGTACCAAGTCCACCAGCCAGAATTACCGCTTTCATACCTAACCCTCTATTATCATTATTTAGATGCGGTAAAAGCATCAGAATAGAAATTATCAACAGACAGATTTTTCGAAATAAAGTCTTTTTTGCTTACATCGATCATGATGGGCGACCCACATGCATAAATATCAAACGATTCAAGCGAGTCAAAATCTTCCATCACAGCCTGGTGAACAAAGCCTTTACGCCCATTCCATGTTTGATCATCCCCGGACACCACGGGAATAAAATGTATCCGATCAAAATCCCTGCTCCATTCGTCAGGAACTTTCGAATAGAAATCTTTCGCAAATGGCATCCCCCAATAAATATAGATATCGCGAGAGATTGTTTTTTTCACTAAATACTCAACCATGGATTTAACAGGGGCAAACCCTGTACCACCGGCGATGAAAATAATTGGGCGATCGTTTTCTCTAATGAAAAAAGTTCCACACGGGCCTTCAATACGCATCAAAGTATTAACTTGTAACTCATTGAAAATCAATGAACTCATTTGGCCATTGATAACATTCCTGATATGTAACTCAATACCATCTGCTTCATTGCTATTCGCAATAGAATAGCTACGCGTTACACCTTTGTATTGCAGATTAATATATTGCCCAGGAAGAAAACTCATTTTAGCAGTTGGGGGGAGACGAAGAGTGATCTTCATAACATCAGCAGAAACAAGATCGATACTATTGACTTTACAAGGTACGATCTTCTTCACCTGCCCTTGTAATTCTGGATAGTAAAGGGCCTGCAACTGTATATTACTTTTAGGCTTACAATTGCAGGTGAGAACTTTATCCCCTTGTGCATATATCCTGCCCATGGGATCTGTCGCTTCTCCGGCAAGTAATGTAGATTCACAAACCCCGCAATCTCCATTTTTACAGCTGTGCTCCAGATGTATACCCGCAGAGAGCGCAGAATCGAGGATTGTCGAGTCTTCTTCACCTGAGAATTCAATATTGGATGGGAAAATCTTAATTAGATGTGACACAGTAATTCTTACTCAGATAATGAAACTTGTTCTAACGACGGAGCAACAGCATCTTTTGCTGAAAGTTCTGGAGGTTGTGTAATCGGCCACTCGATACCAATTATTTCATCACTCCACAATATGCTACCCTCAGCAGATGGGGCATAATAATTTGTTGCTTTATAAAGGAACTCAGCGGTTTCACTCAGTGTGACAAAACCATGTGCAAAACCTTCAGGTATCCAGAGTTGCTTCTTATTTTCTGCTGACAGATGTACGCCAACCCATTTTCCAAATGTCGGTGAATTTTTGCGGATATCAACAGCCACATCAAATACCTCACCAAGCGTGCAACGTACTAACTTGCCCTGGGCATGTGATCCTTTTTGAAAATGCAGCCCTCTAAGCACTCCTTTTCTCGATTTAGAGTGATTATCCTGCACAAAAGTAATTTTACGCCCAACCGATTCTTCGAAAATTTTCTGACTAAAACTTTCGAAAAAGAACCCACGCTCATCTCCAAACACTTTCGGTTCAAAGATCAACACTTCCGGAATTGCTGTTTGAATAACGTTCATCTCTTATAAACCTTTAACCATTTTTATAAGATACTTGCCATAATCGTTCTTTGATAAAGGCTCTGCCAGTTTTTCAACCTGAGAGACATCAATAAACCCCTTACGAAAAGCTATCTCTTCCGGGCAAGACACTTTTAGCCCCTGGCGTTCTTCGATGGTGGCAATAAAATTACTGGCTTCGATCAGACTCTGGTGTGTCCCTGTGTCCAACCACGCATAGCCACGCCCCATCATTGCTACAGATAAACGGCCCTGCTCCATATAAATTCGGTTAATATCTGTGATTTCCAGTTCACCGCGCGCCGAGGGATTCAAGCTTTTTGCCATTTCCACGACATCGTTGTCGTAGAAATATAATCCGGTAACCGCATAATTGCTCTTTGGCTCTAGAGGTTTTTCTTCAAGACTAATAGCGGTACCATTCTTATCGAATTCCACTACACCGTAGCGCTCTGGATCGTTCACATGATATGCAAATACTGTTGCCCCACTTTCTTGATTGACTGCATCACCCATTAATTTTGGCAGGTCATGTCCATAAAAAATGTTGTCCCCCAATACTAATGCGCAATCATCATTTCCGATGAACTCTTCACCAATGATAAATGCCTGGGCCAGTCCATCCGGAGTAGGTTGTATTTTGTATTGGAGATTTATCCCCCATTGGCTGCCGTCACCCAGAAGTTGTTCGAAACGAGGAGTATCCTGCGGGGTACTAATAATCAGAATATCACGAATACCAGCCAGCATCAGAGTAGAAAGCGGGTAATAAATCATCGGCTTGTCATAAATAGGCAATAGCTGCTTACTCACTGCCATAGTTACTGGATATAAACGGGTGCCCGATCCACCAGCTAAAATAATACCTTTACGCGTTTTCATTTCATTTTCTCTTTATGCGCAAAATGCCCGCTTACGCAGCATTATTATCATGTTCAGATTGCTGTTGTAGTAAATAATTCGTTCAGCATACGCTTTACACCAGACTCCCACTGTGGAAGAACAAGCCCAAAGTGACGCTGGAATTTTTCAGTATTTAGACGAGAATTATTCGGTCGGCGAGCAGGTGTTGGATAAGCATTGGTTGGCACTTCATTCAATTTATTAATTGCTAATTCAACACCAGCTTTTCTGGCCTCATCAAACACCAAAGCAGCATAGTCATGCCATGTGGTAACACCACTCGCAACCAGGTGATAGAGACCAGCAACCTCATGATTTTTAATAGCTATACGAATAGCATGGGCGGTACAATCCGCCAGCAACTCCGCACCTGTCGGTGCACCATACTGATCGTTAATAACTGACAGCTCCGTCCGTTCTCTCGCCAGCCGTAGCATGGTTTTGGCAAAATTATTACCTTTACCGGCATAAACCCAACTAGTACGGAAAATAAGATGTTTCTGACAGTATTCTTGTAACGCCTTCTCACCAGCCAGTTTAGTTTCGCCATAAACATTCAACGGTGCCGTAATATCATCTTCACGCCACGGTATTTCACCGGTACCGGGGAAAACGTAATCCGTTGAATAATGTACCACCCACGCTCCTGTTTCAGCGGCAGCTTTAGCGATGGCTTCTACACTTGTAGCATTGAGCAACTGCGCAAATTCAACTTCTGACTCAGCTTTATCTACAGCGGTATGTGCCGCCGCATTAACAACTACATCGGGACGTATCTTACGTACGGTTTCAGCAATACCTTCTGGATTACTGAAATCTCCACAGTAATCTTTAGAGTGAACATCAAGAGCAATAATATTGCCAAGTGGGGCTAATGCTCGTTGAAGTTCCCAACCCACCTGACCATTTTTCCCAAAAAGCAGAATATTCATTACTGACGTTCCCCGTAATTCTGTTCAATCCAGGTTTTATAGGCACCACTTTTAACGTTATCTACCCATTGAGTATTGTGCAGATACCATTCCACCGTTTTACGGATCCCGCTTTCAAAGGTTTCTCGCGGCTTCCAGCCCAGCTCGCGGCTAATTTTATCTGCATCGATAGCGTAGCGGCGATCATGGCCCGGACGATCAGTTACATAGGTGATTTGTTCTCTGTACGAAACCGCTTTTGGTACAATCTCATCCAAAAGATCGCAAATGGTATGAACTACATCGATATTTTTTTTCTCATTATGGCCACCGATATTGTAGGTTTCACCAATTTGACCTTCTGTCACAACGGTGTACAGCGCTCGGGCATGATCTTCTACATACAACCAATCACGGATTTGGTCGCCTTTGCCATAAATGGGCAGAGCCTTTCCTTCAAGAGCGTTAAGGATCACTAACGGAATCAACTTCTCAGGAAAGTGGTACGGTCCATAGTTGTTTGAACAGTTGGTGACAATCGTGGGTAATCCATAGGTTCGCATCCAGGCGCGAACCAGATGATCGCTGGAAGCTTTCGATGCAGAATATGGGCTGCTAGGTGCATAAGGTGTTTTTTCTGTAAACATCGGTAATTCTGCACCGCTCGCCACTTCATCCGGATGCGGCAAATCGCCGTACACTTCATCCGTCGAAATATGATGAAAACGAAACGCCGACTTCATCTCAGAGTCCATTGTTGACCAATAGGCACGCGCGGACTCCAACAGCACATACGTGCCCACAATATTCGTTTCAATGAAGTCAGCAGGTCCGGTAATAGAACGGTCTACATGGCTCTCGGCCGCAAGGTGCATCACTGCATCAGGTTTATGCGTAGCAAAAATACGCTCCATTGCCGTTTTATCGCAAATATCCGCATGCTCAAAATGATACCGACTGCTTTCATTAACTTCAGCAAGCGATTCCAGGTTACCGGCGTAGGTTAGTTTGTCAACATTAACAACCGCATCCTGGGTATTTTTGATTATATGACGAACAACTGCAGATCCAATGAACCCCGCCCCACCAGTAACAAGTATTTTCACTTTTTAATTCCGAATATCATATATATGGCTACTATTAAGATGCTGGTATAAAAACAGCCCCCTGGATATTTATCCACGCTACCGCCCCTGGCTTCACAGCTACCAGAGCACTACATAAATTTCCAAAGATGTAACCAGCCCCGCTAGCTATCGCAAAGCTCTCTTAAGCTCAAACGCTAATTGTCTTACCAAATGCTGTCATAAACAAGGGAAAATCTGACAAAGATAAGATTAAACTTAGTAGTTTAACTCGTTGTTATTGGTTGTTTTTAATAAAAAAACGACAGTAACATTCCATTGCATCAAGCATAGACGCTGGAATGTTAGCTGCCGCTATTTTTTGTGGAGTATTGTCACAAAGAAATCAAAATCTATTCGCTAAGCAACTTCTCAATGCTCTTGCGAAACTTCGGTCCTTCCTTCAGGTTGCGCAGCCCGTACTTCACAAAGGCCTGCATGTAACCCATTTTTTTACCACAGTCATAGCTATCGCCGGTCATCAGCATGGCATCAACAGACTGTTTTTTCGCCAATTCAGCAATTGCATCGGTTAACTGAATACGTCCCCATGCGCCAGGTTGCGTATGCTCTAATTCAACCCAGATATCTGCAGAAAGCACATAACGCCCCACGGCCATCAGATCGGAGTCCAGCGTTTGTGGCTGATCGGGTTTTTCAATAAATTCAACGATGCGGCTAACTTTACCTTCATTATCTAAAGGTTCTTTAGTCTGAATGACGGAGTACTCGGAAAGGTCGCCTTCCATACGTTTTGCCAACACCTGGCTACGCCCAGTTTCATTAAAGCGGGCAACCATAGCAGCCAGGTTGTAGCGCAACGGATCTGCACTTGCATTGTCAAGAATAACATCAGGTAACACCACCACGAACGGGTTATCCCCTACAATCGGGCGGGCACATAGAATTGAATGACCAAGGCCAAGCAGCTGAGCCTGACGAACGTTCATAATAGTCACGCCAGGAGGGCAGATAGATTGTACTTCGGCTAGCAGTTGGCGTTTTACGCGTTGCTCAAGAAGAGACTCTAATTCATAAGAGGTGTCGAAGTGGTTCTCTACTGCATTCTTGGATGCATGAGTAACCAGAACGATTTCTTTGATCCCTGCAGCAACAATCTCGTCGACAATGTACTGAATCATCGGCTTATCGACGATCGGCAGCATCTCTTTTGGGATGGCCTTTGTGGCAGGCAACATATGCATCCCCAGGCCCGCTACCGGAATAACTGCTTTCAAATTAACCATTAAGTCATTCACCTATACAATAGTTGCTGAATTATAGCTTTTTAGCTTGTTTTAGCCAGTATGAATTACATTGATCAGATGCCTCACATGTTACTCCGCTTATGTGCCAAATGCAGTAGTATTAATCTCAAGCTGGTATCATTTTAGGCAGAAAAGCTCGTAAAATTACCGCTCCGGTAGCGTAAAATTCACTGTATCCACATTCACCACCTGATGATTCACCCTGTCGATATCGGCCGAACTCTGCCCGGTCTCATTTACCGCATTGACATTAGCCAGTGACAGCAATGTATTCTCTTTGGCCATAAACTTCCCGCGAATGTCCTTACGCAAATCGAAGTGCATTTTTAGCGCGGGACCCACTGTGGATTGCTGCATTACCTTGATATTACGTAAAAACAGATGCTGCGGTTTGTTATGTAGCTCAAGCGTTCCACGCTTCATATCGACATTGGTGATGGATACGAAAGAGGTAGCATTACCTGAGGAAATCTGGATGCCGCGTAATTTATAATCAAAACTAGTGTTATCCAGTTGAATATTATTTAATTTAAAGTTTTGAGGTATCGATAAATATCGCCCTTTGACTACGCCGTAACCAATCAGTATTCCCGCGCTATTCCTCATCTTTATATTATCTATCACAAAATTATCACACCCATAAATAGCAATCGTTGCATTATCAATACCCGCTTCCTTACTGAAATCCGGAGTGATATTCCGCGCATTGACATTACGAATGATAAAATGCTTACCGTTCTCCACATGGATTAACTGGCGGCAGTCGCTACCGGTGATATTCGCAACCACAAAGTTTTTCACTGCCTGGTCGTCCGGGTAGGTATTGTCATAGGTACTTCCCGCCAGCCCTATACCGATGCCCCAGTTAACATTGCCATTGGTACAGTTGATGCGCTCTATAACATGGTCGGAGATAAGAATATCGCGATCGTTTATTGCCACATTCCACTCAATGGCATCGCCCTGCAAATCACTAAAGCGACTATTAGTGATTTGCACACCATCCAGTTGGTTATGAAATCCCTGGCGCAGGATCCCGTAATTAGCATGGGTGATGGTAATATCATCGATGGTAAGGTTGCGCATCACCCGCTTTTTTTTACCGCCGATATATATCTGCGTCACCGGACCAAAACCGCTCATCATGATTCCTTTAATCAGGCAGTCCGATCCACGCACATCGAGGGTAATATTATGCAGGCTCCCGCCTTTCTCCCCTACTACCTTGCAACCATCCTGCAGAACAAATCGACCACGCCCATTACTGCTTATGTGACCTTGCAGAAGTAATGTTTTACCTTGCGGAATGAAAATCCCGGTATTCATGTTTCCACATACCAACCCGACAGGTACAACGACCGTTTGTGCCTCTGAAAATGCCTGTCGGAACGAAGCTACCCAATCCTTTGGATCGTAGTCCTGAATGTTAACGCTGCGCCCGGTTTCAAGCGAGCGTCCAACCGGTGAATGGAGTACGACAAGCGCGGAGCCTGCCGCCAGAAAGGTACGTCGGGAAAGTTTTTTCTCTGGCATACAACCTCGAATCACAGCGTTTGCAACAGGCTGGATAACTGCGTATTGATGACTGACTGATTGAATTCAGATTCAATTTTCTCACGTGCACGCAGCACAATTGGCTTTAGCTCTCCGCTGTCGATATGAGTCAATGCTGCCAGTCGTTCTGCCAGCGCCTGCGCATCGTTTTCGGGAACCAGCCAGCCTGTCTTACCGGACTCAACCAGCTCAGGGATACCACTGTGAACGGTAGAAACGACCGGGATCCCCACAGCCATCGCTTCCATCAGTGCCACCGGGATCCCCTCCATATCACCATCCGTCCCTGTGATTGAGGGCAGCAGAAATACGTCCGCTCGCTCGAGCATCTCTTTCACCTGATGACTGGGCATAAAACCCGACATTTCAATCACATCATCCAGTTGATATTGCTCAATCAGCGTACGCAGACGACGCTCCCAGGGGCCAATGCCCAGGATCCGATAACGAAATGCCATGCCCTGCTCTTTCAACTGACGACAGGCTTCGATGGCGACGTGCAGCCCTTTTTTCTCGGTTAATCGTGCGACAGAGAGAATTTCCAGCGGAGCAGCAGGTGCTTTCACTTCACGAGGAGTAAACCGTGTCATATCTATCCCCATGCGTGATACAGCGATTTTTTCTGGCGGGCATCCCATCTTTTGTAAACGCCCGGCCCAAAGATTACTGATCGGCAACATTAAATCTCCGCGCTGAAACAGCTTTTGATATTCCGGGGTATAACGGGCAAGCACCTCCCGATGTGAAATATCAATGCCGTGAAACACCGTCGCTATTTTGCCGCTAATTACACCAAGCTCACGTAGTTTCGCCGCCGTCACACCTGCCGGTCCAAAGTGAGCAATAAACACATCGGCATGCAATGCCTTTGGCGTTAACCCGCATATGGCGGCCAAAATCAGGTTGCGCGCCTCATCACCGTAGCGCGAAATATTGAGTGCCTTCCAGGAGACCATGCGGGTAATCCCTTGTAACGCAGTAGTAATCCGGTATTGCAACTTCCTCAGTTTGTCGTTCGGTTCATCAAGCAGCCAGCGCGTTTTTTCTGCCAGCTGATAGGCATCGTATGAGGCATGCGTATTTTCAAGGTCGCCCTTATGCAAGGCGACAATTTCCACTTCATAACCCATATCAATAAACGCAGTGATCTGATTAAGCACAAAAGTTTCTGATGAAAGCGGGAATTTGAGCAGGAAAAATCCAACCTTCATTTTTCCTCCCCGATACGAGCTAATACCGACTGCACCATACGCAACCCCTGTTCACGTTCACGCTTTACAGCGTCTTCCACGCGTACGTTCAGTTCCAGTAGTTGGCCGAGGGTATCGGTAACCTTACCTTCCAGGCTGCCATCCAGCAGATGACTAATATCAACAGCCATCTCCGGTAGCCCCAGTTGTTGCATTATCCCTGCCGATTTATGCTCGTAATTAATAGCGATGGCTGGCGTCATAAAGTTCATCGAGATAATAGCGGAGTGCAGACGAGTACCTACCGTCAGACGGCATGCGCCGAGAATTTTTCCCATCTCGAGGTCATTCAGTTCATCCATTACCACGTAGTAACGGTCTGGATCGTTGATGTACTGACGCAGATTCAGCGCCACCATGCGGTCATCTTTGTTGTAACTATCAATCCCGGTACACGTTGACAGCGCCACCACCTGGTAACCTGCGTCAAGGATCCGGTTCACCACCCCGGCAAACGCTTGCTCATAGGCCTGCTGCGTTGTTCCCAGACGCTTATCAAACGGAGCCAGTTCACGCAGGGTAATGGCGACGGTTTTTTGTTTTGCCACCGTTTGTAACCAGTGCTGTACAGCATAACCAGGCTCAAAATCATCCTGATGATTGTCAACGAGCCAGGCTGTATCCACGCCGGACTCAACTTTCGCCGTGGTTATTTCACTGCGTTTCATCAGTTCCAGGCTGACGGACTCACGCAAAATAAGCGCATTACAGTGACCAAAGACATAATTCGCCAGTTGGTTAAACTGTGCATCCTGGAATGGCCCGACGCTGTGACCGATCATGTACAGCGGCTTTTTCGCCATAAACGCGCACAGGGCATGTTCAAACTGCGGCACGCCGTACAGATCGACAAAAAAAGATCCGCCGACCTGGATAATGGCGTCATAGCGCGAAAGCAGACGGACAAAGTCGGTAAATCCCTGAGCAATTGCGATATTACGCAGATTGCCAGAATCAGTGACGCGAGAAAGCAGTACCTGATGCTGATAGCGACGGCGCAGTATTTTCTTCACCCGCCCTACCACACCCGCAGCATTGTTGTGCTGCTTCATTTGTGAATACAACGGATCGCCCATCACCGGGCGGTTCAGTAACCAGGAGGAACTCACCGGGTAGCGGCTCATCACATCTACTTCAGTCTCTGGCTGTAGCGTATTAATGGCATCCAACAAACCGCGCAGAATAGCGCTATCACCACGATTTCCGCAGGTGTGGTTGCCCAGAATTAGTAATTTCATAATGACCTCTTAAAACGATTTTCTTACCCTGCGCGTAGCAGTGTTTTCATTTTTTCACTGCGGCAGAACTGGCGCTTAACCTCCACCACCAGCGGATGACGCGAAAGTAAAATCATCACGGTAAACGCCAGCGCCCCTGCCGCTATTTGTAAGGCCAGCAGCATGCTTAACAGCAACTGACCTTGCAGCGTAATTCCAGTCAGGTAACTCACAACCAGTGTCGGTAAGGAGAGATAGAACGGTAACCACAGACTGAGCATGTACTGCCGGTAGCTCGGCCCCAGTACCGGTTTGATCATCACGAAATAGCTAAGGATGGTGTTAATGATCTGTACCAGCAAAAACCCCAGCGTGACGCCAAGCGCACCAGCAATATTCCCGCCAACCAGAATGGCAGGGATAAACAAAAAGGTTTTGAATACATTGAATTTGAAGCTGATATCGACACGTGCTTTTGCCATCAGCAAAGAACCTATCGGATTACCGACTGAACGCAGCAGACCCACAATGCACAGCAGTTGCAGTACCGGAACGATACTGTTCCACTTCTCACCAAACACCAGCGGCACCGCGTTGTTCGACACCACCATTAATCCCAGCAGCGCCGGGAAATTGATAATCCCCACGACCGACAGCAGCTTGTAAAAATTCACCCGTAGCTTTTCCGTGTCGTCCTGAATTTTGGCAAACGCCGGAAACAGCACGCGGGTAATAATCGGGTTCAGTTTGATTGGCGGGACCACCGCCACGTTCCAGGCGAGATTGAATCCCCCCGCCACGCCTGCGCCCAATGTTCTGGCCAGCACCAGCGTGGAAAGATTGGTATTAACGTAATTGATGATGCTGTCTGCAGTCAGCCACGCGCCAAAACGCAGGTTTGCCGACACGCTAGCGAGGGAAAAATGCAGTCCGGGGCGATAAATTTTGCGACCCAAATAGCCGAACAGCAGCGTTCGCAGCACACAGTTCACCAGATAGCCCAGAATAGCCGTCATCGCTAACGGCCAAACGTGGGCGCTGACCACGGTAACGGTAAACCCGGCCAGCACCGAACTGGTTTCGATGATGCCAATTTTGTTGAATTCCAGCTCTTTTTGCATCAGGGCGCGGAACTGTTGGCCACGCGGTATTACCACAAACGCCAGCGACAACGCTTTTATCAGCGGCGCCAAATCGGGGGTGTTCAGTACACTGGCAATCGTATCACTGAGCAGAAACATCGCTACGCAAACAACAATACCCAGTCCAACGTTTATCCAGTACAGGGTGGTGAGTTCAACATAACCGATCTCTTTGCGCTGAATAATAGAATTGCCGATACCAAAATCTGACAGCGTATCTGCCAGCGCGATAATCACCAGCGACACGGTTAACAGCCCGAACTGATGGCTATCAATAATGCGCGCCAGTACAGTCATCTGGATCAGGCCAAGGCCAATGATGATCACCGTGGCAATTGCTGACCACTTTGCGCCGTTGAGGGTTTTTTCTCGTAAACTCATATTAATACGCCGCTTTATTCACAAAGCCTTTAAACACCGTCAGAAAAACAATCTTGATATCGAACCACACGCTCCATTCACGAATGTACTCAAGGTCAAACTCAACGCGTTTTTCCATTTTTTCCAGCGTATCGGTTTCACCACGCCAGCCATTGATTTGCGCCCAACCGGTAATGCCGGGTTTCACCTTATGGCGCAGCATGTAACCTTCGATCAACTGACGATACTGTTCGTTATGCGCCACCGCATGCGGACGTGGGCCGACAATAGACATCCCCCCCGTCAGCACATTAATAAACTGCGGCAGTTCATCAAGCGAAGTGCGGCGCAGGAAGTTGCCTATGCGGGTCACACGCGGATCATTCTGGGTCGCCTGAGTCACCACCGCATCGTTTTCCATTACCTTCATGGAGCGAAATTTCCAGACTTTGATCGGTTTGCCGTCTATGCCGTAACGCGTCTGGCGAAAAATGACTGGTCCCTTTGAGGTCAGCTTCACCATCAGCGCAATGGCGCATAACACCGGAGAAATAAGCAACAGAATTAACGACGCCAGCACGATATCTTCCGCGCGTTTCAGCAGACGGTTAATGCCTGACAGCGGCGTGTCATACAAGGGGACAACCGGCACACCATTCATCTCTTCAATCCGCGAGTGCAGGATATTGAAAGTAAAGACATCGGGAATAAGGATCACCGAACAGGTGGTATCAGCCAGGTCGCGCACCAGTTTTTTTATGCGTGCCCCGTCGCTCATCGACATTGCGATATAGACGTTATGAATGCGTGAAGATTTGGCGTCATCCACCAGTTGTTGCAGATTTCCGGCCCAGTCACGAGAGTTTCGTCCAGGCTCTGGGTCATGATAGACGCCAGCCACCTCAAAACCGAGCCACGGTTCATGGCGAAAGCTATCCAGCAGCATCTGCCCTGCGGGGAGATCGCCTGCAACTGCTACCCGTCGAGTGTTATAACCGCGGTTTCGCAACCATCCCGCACCGAAGCGAATAAAAGCACGGCACAGCACCAGACCGACGCTTGAAAGCAAATACCACGCCAGCCACAGGGCCAGTCGGTTATCAAAATCGTTATTAAAGGCAATCAATCCCGCACTAAAAATCAGACTCAGCGTCCAGTTTTGCAGCAGTAACACCAGCTCAGTGGATATTTTGACGCCGCGCCAGGAGCGGTAAAAATCCGTTATTCCGCCCAGCATCTGGAAAACCACCAACGTGATTAACGCCACCAGCAGGTGCATGTACAGGAAAGGCAAACCGGCCAATTCGCAGACCATCCACAGTCCGCCAAACATGATGGTGATATCCGAAAAGCGTTGCACCATCGAGATTAACGACGCATTGGTTTTGGTTCGTTCGCGCTTTTTTAGATGTGTCATCGTAGTTCCTGTTAGTCAACCCGTCCGGAAGAACCGGCATTACTGATTCAGCAACGCCAGAAGAGTGCGCGTTCGCGCTTCCATCAACGGAATATCTCCGCGCGATTCCACATTAAGGCGCACCACGGGTTCGGTGTTGGAGGAACGTAAATTGAAGCGCCAGTCGGCAAATGACATGCTGATACCATCGGTTCTGTCCACCGTCAGCGCCTCACCTGAAAAATGTTGTTCCACACGATTGATAGCCACTGCCGGCTCCGCCAGCGTGCTGTTAATTTCGCCACTCGCCGGGTACGCCGCCATCCGGTCACGTACCAGTTCGCCCAGCGACTGTCTTTTCAGACACAGCAATTCCGCTACCAGCAACCACGGGATCATCCCACTATCGCAGTAAGCAAAATCGCGGAAATAGTGATGGGCGCTCATCTCACCGCCGTAAACCGCATCTTCATGACGCATACGCTCTTTGATAAAAGCGTGGCCGGTTTTCGACATCACCGGCGTGCCTCCCGCAGTGTTCACCACATCCACCGTGTTCCAGGACAAACGCGGGTCGTGGATAATTTTGGCCCCCGGATATTTCTCCAGAAATGCCTGTGCCAGCAGGCCAACGATGTAGTAACCCTCGATAAACTGGCCCTTCTCATCGAACAGGAAGCAACGGTCAAAATCCCCGTCAAAAGCAATCCCCATATCCGCACCGTGTTCAATCACCGCATTCCGGGTATCTGCACGACATTCCGGTAACAGTGGGTTGGGAATACCATTAGGGAAGGAGCCATCCGGGGTATTGTGAATTTTGATGAATTCAACCGGCACGCCCAGCGTCTTAAACCGGGCTTCAATGGCATCCACCACCGGACCTGCCGCACCATTACCAGAATTAAGCACCAGCTTTATCGGTTGCAGATTGTTGACGTTGATATAACTCAGCAGATGGTCAATGTAAGCGTCACGCAGATTAATAGTCTTGTAACTACCGCGTGTTGTCGGGTTGACGGGCGGAAAATCGTTAGACTGTGCCAGGCGCTGCACGTCTCGCAGGCCGGTATCGCCGCTGATGGGTCGCGCGCCTTCGCGCACCAGCTTCATCCCGTTGTAGTCCATCGGGTTATGACTGGCGGTGACTTCGATACCACCGTCAACACCAAGGTGAAACGTCGCGAAGTAAATCTCTTCAGTGCCTGACATACCAAGATCCAGTACGTCCACCCCCGCGTCCTGCAGCCCTTTCGCCAGCGCCAGCTTAAGCGCTTCGCTACTCAGACGCACATCACCGCCCAGTACCACCGTTTTCGGTTGCAGGAATTCACCACAGGCGCGGCCAATACGCCATGCAATGTCTTCATTCAGCTCGTCGCCTAGCTTGCCGCGAATATCGTAGGCTTTGAAACAGGTTAATTTCGTCATGATTTCCCCTTTTTCAGGCAACAGTTAGCCCTGACCGGAATATGGCCAAAACAGGTTGTTGTCATTATTTGCCCGATAACGCTGTGCTTACCGGGCCTACAGATTTGTAGCGTTAAACCCGTCCGTAGCGGTCCTCAAAGCGCACCACATCGTCCTCTTCGAGATAGGATCCCGAGCGCACTTCAATCAGGTCTAGCGGAATTTTTCCGGGGTTCTCCAGGCAATGAGTCGCCCCCAGAGGAATATAGACCGACTCATTTTCGCCAAGCAGTTTGATGTCGTCATTGACTGTCACCTTAGCCGTACCGGCCACCACCACCCAATGTTCGGCGCGGTGATGATGCATCTGCACAGACAACCCCTCACCCGGTTTAACGGTAATACGCTTCACCTGGTAGCGTTCTCCGGCATCAATAGAGTCATACTTGCCCCACGGACGGTACACTTCACGGTGAATATGGTGTTCATGGCGTCCGTCAGCTTTAATCTGTTCAACCACCTTTTTCACATCCTGTACCGCGTTGCGATCGGCAATCAACACCGCATCTTTGGTCTGTACCACCACCAGATCCTTCACACCAACAGTCGTCACCAGGCCTGACTCCGCGTAGACATAGCTGTTTTCAGTTTTGTGGCTAATCACGTCGCCGTGATGCACATTACCTTCGGCGGTATGGGCGCTGATTTCCCACAGCGATGACCACGAACCCACATCACTCCAGCCCGCGTTCATCGGCATCACTACTGCGTCAGCCGTATGCTCCATCACCGCATAGTCCACCGACTCTTCCGGGCAGGCGAGAAAGGCCTCTTCATCAACGCGAACGAAATCAAGATCGGGATCGGCCATGCTCATGGCATTCTCACAGGCGTCGAAAATATCTGGACGGTACTTTCTCAGTTCTTCGAGGTAGCGACCGGCACGGAACAAAAACATACCGCTGTTCCAGTAGTAATCGCCGCTTGCCACATAACCCCGCGCGGTTTCAAGATTGGGTTTCTCAACAAACTGCGCAACGTCAAAAGCGACAGCATCGGTATTGGTGGGGGAAACATCGCCACGCCGAATATAACCGTAGCCAGTTTCAGCCTGATCCGGCACGATGCCAAACGTCACCAGTTTACCCGCATCGGCATAAGGCATGGCATTGCGAACCGCTTCGCGAAAAGCCCCTTCGTTGGTAATCACATGATCAGCTGCCAGCACCAACAGTACCGGATCCCCCTGCGGGGTGTGACGTTTTGCCGCAAGCGCAGCCAGCGCAATCGCTGGGGCTGTATTGCGCCCTGCGGGTTCAAGGATAATGTTCTCGGTCAGCTTATTAAGTTGTCGTAACTGTTCCGCCACGATGAAACGGTGTTGTTCATTGCAGATAACGACCGGGCTTTCGCACTCTACGCCGTTCAGACGACAAATTGTGGTCTGCAACATGGTGAGATCGCCTTTCAGGCACAAGAACTGTTTTGGATACAGTACACGGGACAACGGCCACAACCG
Organism: Citrobacter sp. Marseille-Q5395; assembly: GCF_947057495.1. NCBI lineage: Bacteria > Pseudomonadati > Pseudomonadota > Gammaproteobacteria > Enterobacterales > Enterobacteriaceae > Citrobacter > Citrobacter sp. Marseille-Q5395. The sequence continues at coordinate 33,156 of NZ_CAMSEL010000007.1, forward strand.
ACTACCAGAGCCACCGGCCATAACGACCGGAAAGAGTTTGGATTGACTCATGATTTATCCCCGTATATCTGCAATAAATTGGGTGAGCACATTTTCTTTATCCAGCGTGCATTCGGCATAGTTTCGCGCCACCGTGTTTACTTTTGGCATCATCAACGCCTGTTCAATACCACTGACCAATGCACTCACCGACTCCGGCTCCACGCAAACCGCAATCCCCGGATAGCTTTCACAGAGCTGACCGAGTTCGGTTTCAGGCTCGGCGGTGATCACTGCATTGCCGCCAACAGCGAGTATATTGGTCAGTTTTGAAGGCAAAACGGCATCCGCCGCACCACGTTTTTGCACGACTAAATGGCAATCGCCCATCTTCAGTAACGCAGGTAGCGCGTCATAAGACTGCAGGGGGAAAAATTTCACGTTGTGCAGACCAAGTTCACTGACCATCTTCTCCAGCCGCGCTTTTCCACCACCCTGCCCGACGATCACAAACAACCATGGTTGATTCCTAAGTTGAACTGCCGCATCAATCACGCTTTCCAGTCCCTGTTTTTCTCCAACATTGCCTGAGTAGAGAATGATTTTTTGATCTTCAGGCAAACCGAGGTACTGACGTAGTGCCTGAGCATCGGCTGTGGACACCTCACGAAAACGCGCCACTTCCGACCAGTTAGGAAAGAAAATAACCTTCTGCGGCGCGACGCCTTTTCCCTCAGCTTTGTTCATCATGGAACGAGAGATTGTCGAAACGTGGTCCACACTGTGCAGACCACTGCGCTCAAAAGCGCTGGCCAGTTTCGCCACTGCGCTGCTTTTGCTTTTCCCGACCATCCCGAGCCCTAACATAGCGTCAACTTCATAGTCCTGGATGTGCAGCAGCGTCCGCGCCCCGGAAAGCCAGGCCAGCAACCGCATGCCAGGCGTACAAAACAGCGTTGGCACTACACCAATAATGCGATCCGGTTTCCAGCGACGCTGGGCCATTAGCGGGAAAAAACTACTCAGAGCGAAACTGCCTAAATGCAGCAGGCGCTTAAGCGTTGATGGCTGTTCAGGCACGTACAGCGGACAACGCCAGACAATGGCATCACCCTCCTCACGACGGTAGCGCCAGCAGGAATAGCGACCGTTTACTTTCCACTGTGGATAATAAGGAGGCGCGGTGATCACCCGAACGTCATGCCCTTTGCGCGCCATCCACTCCACCATCTCACCGGTGTACTTGCCGATGCCAGTTAGCTCGGGAGAATAGTTAATGCCATACACCAGGATCTTCATATTCCCGCCACTCCGGGCTGACGCTCCGGCATAAAGTACGCCAGGCTATTATCGTGCACGTTCTCACACTCCAACAGTGCCTCAGGTGTTAGCCAGCGATACGCCTCATGCTGGGCATCAGGCAATTGCAGTTCGTTTTGCTGCACCCGCAGACGAAAACCGAGCACGATGTAGTGGGTCGAGAAATCCTCACCGGAAAAGTTATCGTCATAAAAGTGCTGCCAGACCCCATAAAACTTGCCTGCGGATATCGATAAACGCAGCCCCAGTTCGGCTTCGGTCAGGCGTTCGAAGGCCATGTGAAGCGGCTCATCTTTTTGCACCCGCCCCCCCGGTACAAACCAGTATCCCTGAGCCGGGCGATTGATGCGCTGACCAAACAGGTACTCGCCACGCGCGTTTTCCACAATCAAATCAATAGCCACCAACGGGGCAGAGCGCACGACGGTGGCAAAATCTTCATGGCGTAAAAACATAATTACCCCCGATACCGCTGCTGATTCTCAAGGAACCACTGCCAGGTGCTGGCAAGTCCGGCCTCCAGCGACACTTCGTGATACCAGCCAAGCTGGTGTAGTCGCGTGACATCGAGCAACTTCCGTGGTGTACCATCCGGTTTCGAGGCATCAAACACCACGCGCCCTTTGTAGCCCACTACCTTCGCGATAGTCTGCGCCAGTTCGCGAATAGTGCAGTCAACACCTGTACCTACGTTGATATGCGACAACATCGGCTGGGTGTGCTCTCGCCAGACTTCGCGAGCCAGCTCCATCACATGAATACTGGCCGCGGCCATATCATCCACATGCAGGAACTCGCGCATCGGCGTCCCGCTCCCCCACACCACAACGTCCGCCGCATTTTGATTACAGGCATCATGAAAGCGGCGCAGCAACGCCGGGATCACATGCGAATTGCTCGGATGAAAATTGTCGTGCGGCCCGTATAGATTGGTGGGCATTACCGAACGATAGTCGCGGTCATATTGACGGTTGTATGACTCGCACAACTTGATCCCGGCAATTTTTGCAATCGCATACGGTTCATTAGTGGGTTCAAGCGCCCCCTGCAATAGTTCACTTTCGTGCATCGGCTGTCTGGCCATCTTCGGGTAAATGCATGATGAGCCGAGGAAGAGCAGCTTATTCACGTTATGCTGATGAGCCGCATGAATAACATTGCTCTCAATCATCATGTTTTCATAAATAAAATCAGCAGGATAAGTATTATTTGCCACAATACCACCCACTTTTGCCGCTGCCAGATACACCTGGTCAATACGTTCGGTCGCGAAGAAGTGACGCACCGCATTCCCGTCCAGCAGATTAAGCTCATCACGGGTACGCAGCACCAACTCAACGTTATCGCGCTGCGCCAGTTGCCTCACGATGGCAGACCCCACCATCCCGCGATGGCCCGCCACAAAAATACGTTGTTTCATCATCCTCAGTACTCCAGCGCGATGGCGACCTCATACCCATGGGATTTCAGCAGAGAATGTCGCTTCGCCGCCTCCAGATCGTTGGCAACCATTTCAGAGACCATCTGGCGCAGCGTAATTTCCGGTTTCCAGCCCAGTTTTTCGTGAGCCCTGGCCGGATCGCCCAGCAGAGTTTCTACCTCAGCCGGACGGAAATAACGCGGATCGACAGCAATCATCACATCGCCCGGTTTAACACCTGGGGCATCATGGCCGGTCACGGAAACGACAATCCCTTTTTCGTTCACGCCCTGACCTTCAAAGCGCAATTTAATGCCCAACTGTGCCGCAGCCATTTCCACAAACTGACGTACGGAATACTGCACACCAGTGGCAATAACAAAATCTTCTGGTGTTTCCTGTTGCAGCATCATCCACTGCATCCTGACGTAATCTTTGGCATGTCCCCAGTCGCGCAGGGAATCCATATTGCCGAGATACAGACACGACTCCAGCCCCTGGGCGATATTGGCAATCGCGCGGGTAATTTTCCGCGTGACAAAGGTTTCCCCCCGGCGCGGGGATTCGTGGTTAAACAGAATGCCGTTACAGGCGAACATGCCGTAGGATTCACGGTAGTTGACGGTGATCCAGTAGGCATACAGTTTGGCAACTGCATACGGCGATCGCGGATAAAACGGCGTGGTCTCTTTCTGCGGAATTTCCTGTACCAGGCCATACAATTCAGAGGTGGATGCCTGATAAAAACGGGTTTTCTTTTCGAGACCGAGGAAGCGGATCGCCTCCAGCAGGCGCAGCGTGCCAATCGCATCGACGTCAGCGGTATATTCCGGTGATTCAAATGACACCGCTACGTGGCTCATCGCCCCCAGGTTATAAACTTCATCCGGTTGAACTTCCTGTAAAATCCGGGTCAGGTTGGAGGTATCCGTCAGATCGCCATAGTGCAGATGGAATTTGGGATTACCCGAATGCGGATCCTGGTAAATATGGTCCACGCGTTCGGTGTTAAACGATGATGCACGGCGTTTAATACCATGCACTTCATAACCTTTTTCCAGCAAAAGCTCTGCCAGATAGGAACCATCCTGCCCGGTTACGCCAGTAATGAGAGCGACTTTTGACATGTTTTCACCTCTTAAATGATCCCCTCAGGGAGTAACTTTTTCGACGCGTTTGCGCGTAACAACTGCGGGATTACCCCGACAAACGGTATTTGCCGGCAGCGATTTAAAAACGCTGCTTCGTGCACCCACTACGGTGCCATCGCCAATCGTCACACCAGGAGCAACAAAAACATCCGTCGCCAGCCAGCATTTCTCACCAACAACAATCGGCGTGGCGGTAATATCAAAATATTGACTGGTGAAATCATGACTCCCGGTGCATAAATAACTTTTCTGTGAAATAACCGCGTGCGCACCAATCGTAATATTACCCAGCGTATATAAAACCGTGTCATCACCTACCCAGGCATAATCTCCCAGGGTTAATTTCCACGGATAAGTAATTTTTACTGAAGGTCTGATTACTACGTTTTTTCCTATTTTCGCGCCAAACATTCGTAATAAAAATGCGCGCCAGCGATACATCACCTGTGGTGACAGCCGAAATAATGTCGCCTGTACTACCCACCATAATTGCACTTTAATGGCGCCGCCACCGCGAAAACCTTTCGGTACTGAGAAGCCATTTAAATTCTGCATAGTGTGCCCCTACGTTTTACCATATAAGGTTTTTGTCTTACCGGTTGTTCGCAGGCGTAAACACCAGGAAAGCTCAGCCCAAAAACCTGGCATCCGTAATATCTGTCGCTGCACTTTTTTTGCATCCCGGCATAATTCCAGATTATTCGTAGTAGACACACCGCCCATAGAGAACTCTGACACCAGTCCGGTGATTTTTTTAAAAGAAAATCCGCACTTATATAATTTGGCAGCCAATGCATAATCTGAGGATATTTTATATTGCAAGTCATAACGCCAGACATTCAATCCGCTAACCGGAAAAAAAATCGCCTGATGGCTGGCCGGTAAGCTGTGATAGATATACCAGCCTGGTTTAGCCCGGCGTTTAATTTTATTACCATCACCGAAATCCAGTAACGCATCACCGATAACCATCGCGTTATCACTTTGCGCTTTCAGCTGACGAACAAACTTTGCGGCATCTGCATGTAGAACATCCCCGGAGTTAAGGAACAAAGCGAACCGCCCGCGCGCCAGCGCAATACCTTTATTCATCGCATCATAAATACCGTTATCCGGCTCGCTGACAAAGCGTAACCTGTGCTCTCCGTTAAGATCCTCAAGATACGCTGACGTACCGTCAGTGGAGCCACCATCAACGACAATCCACTCAAAGCTGATATCTCCCGCCTGCGCCAGGTGAGACAGTGACGCGTGAGTTTTGATAACCCCTTCCAAATTGCGAAAGGCGACGGTGATAATACTGAGCAGCATGTAAATTACCTCGCGATATTCAGCGCCTTGCGCAAAATAAACGGACACACAATTAAAAAAGCGTATTCCGGACTAAATACTGAACCGGTGAAAAACAACGACAATGGCGTAAAAAGATAAAGCTGCACCCGATAATTCTGATTATCGCCAAACGCATTCAGCATCATTTTCATGACTGTCCCCATATACCAGAGGGCTAATATCACGGCAAACCATGAAAAATAGATAATCAACAAATACAAACCATTGTCTATCGTTTTACCTACATCCGCACCGTTAAAAATTCCGAATGACGCAACATACTCATAAAGTGAGCCGAATCTGACTACGCCATCAATATTCAGCAGAGAATAACCAACCATTACCAATGGGCCGACGATACGATAATACGATGACGAACCTTCTGTACCTAAATCTCCCAGGCGCGTCGAGATGTATGGAAATGCAAATACCACTCCAATCAGAAACACGCTCAGTGAGATAATCGCCAACGGTAACTTCTTTTTTATCGCATCTTTATTCAAATACTGGAACACCCACTCCAGTAAATAAAACAAGATAAATGCCATCACCCCCGAAAACGATCCTGATAATATTACCCCTAACAGAATCATAGCATCGGACTTAGGCGTTTTGATACCAAACTGTTTGATACTGAGCCAAATTGAGATTAAGGCCAGAGCGAAAAATGCCGGTTCGAAATAGAGTGCGGTAGTACGTTTGCCACCAAACTTAATAAAGTTCAGAACATAACTATTGCTGTAAATAAGATATTTCGAAATAACTTCCATTACGCTACTGCTACCGCTCAGAATAATCTGTGTCATTTCAATCGCAGCAAGCCCCACCACCAGCCCTACTACCAGCCAAAAGGAACGTAAAATTTTCCGATAGTTATGCGGCGAAATCGTTTTGAACCGAATACTCCACACCATACCAATGATGATCACGGTATACACAAAAAGCATCGCGGAGGTGACATATTTGCTGGCATCCAGAGACTGACCGAACAGATAGTTAAATGCTGTCAGTCCTCCACCGACACCGAGCGCAATCAGCAACTTTTTGATATTGATGCGTTCAATAAACAGCAACAACAGAACCGGTAAAAAAGTGACGATCGTGACGGGAAAACTTTCTCCCAGTTGTGCAAGTTTGACATTAACCAGCAGATACAACAGCGGTAACATCAGGTAGCTACAGATTCTGATAGAACGAGACATATTCCTCCAGCATCTGTTGCCCGCTGTATGCAGCCCGACTACGCTGGCTAAACGTCGCAAGCGAAGTAGCGAATACAGCCTGAGCTATTTCTGACTTATTCAGTTGTACCAGTCGCAGGACATCAGCGTCGCTGAACGTTTTTCCTCCCGATTTAGCCAGCACTTCCTGCGCTGCCTCGCTATGCGTGGCGATCACCGGCACACCGATAGATAGCGCTTCGCATAAAATCAACGGATAGTTATCAACCCGGGAACTGAATACCAACCCATCCATTTGATTAAGAGCACTCATTAACTTGCCCTTATCGGTTTCAAATCCGTGATTGGTTACGTTCACCCCGGTAAACGGCGAAAACTTACCGAAGGTATGTAGCTCTATCTTGTCGCCCAGCGCGACCATCTGGCGCACCAGTTGCTGGTTCGTTTTACCGTCATAGCGCAAGTCGTGAGCCACTACTGCAATTTTCGGCCTACTGTGATGTTCCATTGCCTGTGGCAGGTCAGAGAGAATGGCTTCCGTTGCAATATCAATCCCGTTATTTATAATGCGGCAACGTCCTGCGCCGTACAGGTGGTTAAACGCATCGGCTACATGCTGACTGGGAGAGATGAACTGGCAGCCTAACGCCAGCATGGCGCGAAACATCTGTCGTTTGCCGGGCAGTTGTTGGTGCGCCTTATCGACTTTTACTGGGGGATAGTTGGTCAGCGTTGGGCATTTCTGACAGTCAGTTTTCCAGCCCTCACAGCCGTCGGTAAAGGCACAGCGACCGGTGACACTCCAGTGATCATGTAATGTCCAGACGAAGGTGATATCGGGTTTATGCAACTTCACCTTTTGGCAAAACGCCACTACCTCTTCCAGATTCAGCCAGTAGCTGTGCAGCACATGAAAATGCAGCACCAATGGACCAGATGTACGGGTAACTGTGCGGTACAAATTATCGAGATTGCCAAACAGGTCGCGGTTAGCCAAACGAAACAGCGCAATATTCGCCGCCGACGTCAGACGTGGCGTGTGCTTAATCACGTGTGGATAGTTGTCGTGGCTGATACTTCTCTTGCCGCCTTTGCCATAACCATACACAAAACGCGACGACAACCCTTTATCCAGCGCGCGCAGGTGCAGATCCAAAGCTACCCCTGCTGCCCCTCCTTCTGCGAGTCGGACATTAAACTGTAATATATTCATTTCGTTGCCTTAACCCGTGCTTTTTCACCCACCACCAGCGCGTCGTCAGGAACGTCATCAAGTACAACGCTGCCTGCGCCAATCGTCACGTTATGACCAATGGTGATAGCGCCAAGCAGAATGACATTAGCCCCCAGCTCAACACCGTTACCAATCACCGGGCAGGCCATATCTTTTGCACCAACATTACCGATGGTAACGCCGTGGCGAAGGGTAAAATCGTCACCTGCCACTACATGTTTGTTGATAACTACCCCATAGCCATGATGGATGGTAAAACGACGACCGATAGTTGCTGCTGCCTGAATTTCATAGCCAAATACACATTCAGTGATAAGGCGATACATCACCAATATCGGTGCTGCCCACAAGTTGTTCAGCACGTTTTTTTTACGCCACACGGAGCAAAAATGAGCAATCCGATACGCCCCTACCATGCAGCAGGGACGCAGGCTCCAGCCGTTCGCTCGTAAATCTTCCAGCATATTTAACGCCCTCTCAGCCCGGCGGCCAGACGCTTGCTGTTACGCACTGAAAGTAACGTCAACAACGTGCGCCAGTTCATTCGTTTGTTACGGATCTGATAGAGAGTAAACAGCTGATACTTTTTGCTGGCCCGGTCAAATTTGCCTTTGTGCTTGCGGTAGAACTGGAAGTAACCGGAGAATTTTCGTGGTGATGATGTAATACGCATCTCGCCGTGATTAACATGCAGAATTTGCGTTGCCTCTTTTACCTTCCAGGGCTCGCCATACGCCACCACCATACGCAGGAAAATGTCGTAATCCTGTGCGGCTTTCAACGTTGTATCGAACAGGCACGCTTTAAAGCGCCAGGCCCAGGTAAAGACCTGATTACCAATAATGTTGCGCTTATAGAATTTACGTCGCGAGTACACGGACTTTGGGTAGAGCGGCAGACTGGCTGGCTGCGAATAGACCTCGCCTTCACAGATATAATCATCGGCATAGAGAAACGCACGAGTCACCAGTTGATGACGATATTTAAGGAAGACGCTCAAACGGTTTGGCGTCCACTCGTCGTCGTCATCAATCCCCGTAATGTATTGTCCGCTGGCCTGCATAATGGCCTGATTGCGTACCGCGCATGCCCCGGAGTTAATGGCATTATGAATATAGGTAACACGTGGATCGTTCAGCTCATCGACAAACTGCTGCAACTGCTCCCAGGACGAAGAGCAATCATCCACAATGATCATCTCCCAGTGTGGATAGTCCTGGCGCAGCACCGATTTAATTGCCCGGATAGCCAGTTGCTGACGGTTCCAGGTCGGCATATAAATTGAAATTAGCGGGTTGTCTGTTGTCATTCTCATTCCCCAGATCGAGATACGTTTGTCGGCCAGATAAAGCGCGTTTATGCCACCTACCGGCACCGTTCATTACTTACTTCGAATCCGACATGTACTCATATTCGTAGTAGCCGTAATCCTGGTATCCACTGGCGCGACGGAAGATAGAGTTGAGGATCACCCCTTTCACCTGAATGCCGTTTTGTTCAAAGCGGCTCAGGCTGGTTTCGACTTCTTTCAGGGTGTTGACGGCATAACGGGCGACCATCAGCGTAGTGCCGGCATGACGTCCCGCAATCGCCGCATCGGTCACTGCCAGTATTGGCGGGGTATCGATGAGCACCAGATCATAGTTCGAGCTTGCCCAGGCCATCAGTTCGCCAAAGCGTTCACTCATCAGAAGTTCTGAAGGATTCGGTGGAACCTGTCCGCGCGGGACCAGATCAAAATTCGCGATTGAGGTTGGTTTTGCACAGGACGAGATGTCACCCTTACCAATGAGGAGATCGGACAGACCATTGACGTTATTGGTCCCGAGCAGTTCGTGCGTATAGCCTTTGCGCATATCGCAGTCGATCAGCAGAACGCGTTTGTGGGTCTGACTAATGACCGCCGCCAGGTTGGCGCAGACAAACGTTTTCCCAATTGACGGGCTGACCCCGGTAAGCATCAGCACATTGTTGCGCGCCTGCATCATGGCAAAATGCAGGCTGGTACGCAGGCTGCGTACTGCTTCTATCGCCAGGTCGGTCGTATTCCCCACCGCCAACAGCTGACTTTGTTTGTAACGCTTAACACCTTTAATGGTTTTGACGCTATCACGTGCTTTTTGCCACTCAGAAAGAGGAATACTGGCATATACACTGATACCGTTCTCTTCCAACACCTGAGGATTCTCGATCCCACGATTAAACAGAGAACGCAGCAGAACGCCAACAACTGAAAGCATCAGGCCAAGGATAATGCTACCGAGAATTATCAGCGCGGTTTTCGGTTTCAGTACGCCAGGCTGAGCAATGGCGGGGTCAACAATACGAACATCACCTACCGTACTGGCTTCGGTTATCTTCAGCTCCTGCTGTTTGTTCAGTAACTGCATATAAACCTGCTGACCAGACTCAACATCGCGGGTCAGGCGGACAATTTCCTGCTGCGTTTTCGGCATTGCGGTCACGCGCCCGTTCAGTTTGCTTTTCTCATCTTCCAGCGCCTGGCGTTTTTCCAGCAGCGTGCGATACGCCGGGTGCGCTTTGGTGAACAGTTTGGAAATTTCAGCTTCTTTGAACGTCAGTTCATTCAGCTGAGCATCAATATTCACCATCGAATCCAGTACCGCTTTCGCCTCCAGCGGAAGATCTACTGAGTCCTTATCCTGGCGAAACGCATTCAGTTTATTTTCCGCAACATCCAGGTGGTTACGCACCTCGGGCAGTTGCTTTGCCAGAAACGCCAGGCTTTTGGCCGCCTCTTCAGATTTACGCGCCACGTTTTGTTCCAGGTAGTTACGGGTAATACTGTCGAGGATCTGGCGGATCTGCTCCCGGTCTTCACCGGTAAATGTCAGGCTCAATACGCCGGTGTCTTTCCCGGTTTCAGTGACGCTCAGGTTATTTTGAAGGGTATTGATCATCCCAAGCGTGGAAAATTTACTGATGGTGAATTCGCTGTCGGGACTGGCATGAATTGCCTGGACCTGCATCGTAACCCCATCGTGGTTTAACAACTTTCCGACCTGCCCCCGGGCGCTAAAACCCCCGTCGCTCGTCAGTTGGTAACTTTTGGCATTCAGCACGGTCAGCGTAAAGATCTGTTCATTCATCGGCTTTGGAAAAGTGAATGTCGTCACTTTGACCGTTTCGTCCTGGCGGCCCATGAGTCGCTCCCAGCCCGCACCGAAAATGGGAAACGTATTTTTGGTGACGGCGATATCCAAATCGAGATCGTCCACCGTTTTACCCAATACCAGTCGCGACTGGATAAGCTGGATTTCGGCTTCAGAAGCCGGGGGCTTGTTCGATAACGCTGAACCAATATCCTGAACCAGCGAGTTACCGGTATTTTGCTCAATTTGCACCAGAGCATCAGCACTGTAGATAGGGGTGGCAAACAAGGTGTAGATCGCAGCACACAGCGCAAAAGCAGTGGTTATGCCAAGCACCCACCAACGCGCTTCTATAACCGTCCCCACCAGGCGACCGATATCGATTTCATCGTTGCCTGTTACCGGCGTGGCAGACTGTTTTATTTTTTCCGTCATTGTTTATCCTGCTCCGCGTTCAGCGCCTTAGCCCATTGGCGGGCAGACCGTTCAAGTAATGCGTATACCGAGTCAAATGCTTCGTGGCTTTTGCGATAGGGATCGGGGATTTCACGCTCACCGTCCCAGTGACCAAAAAGCATCACTTTGCCCCGCATCTCCGGCACCATTTCACACAGCGCTGTAATGTGGCGCTTTTCCATGGTCAGGATCAGGTCATACTCCCGACACATTCGCCCCGAAATTTGACGCGCGCTATGATTTGCAAGAGACAGGTCGTGTGTCTGAGCCACGCTAATGGCTTTGGGATCCGCACCTTTGCCGACCAACGCGCCCAGGCCCGCGGAAGAGACCGTCAACGCCGGATGAAATTGCCTTAACAACCGTTCTGCCGTTGGGGAGCGGCAAATGTTCCCCACGCAAACGACTAATATCTTGTTAAACATGGCGATTACCAGTTGTGAAGGTCGCTGGCCGTATCCGTCATGTAACGAACACCGCTGATAGTCGGCAGCAACTGATTGATCAAACGGTTCCAGCGAGAAACCGGCGCGGTCGTGACATACACCACGTCGTATGGCTGAAGTCGGAAAGAGGTCGCCATCACCAGAGAGGTCGCATCTGACATATCCAGTTGGTAGATATTGGCAATTTTGCCGCTGCGTTCGCCCTCGCCTTTTAACGGTCGAATGACGAAGATACCGCTGGCATTGGAGGTGGTCAGGTCGATACCTTCCGCATTTCCCAGCGCTTCGGTAAGCGTCATCCCGCTGAAGTCCATTTTGAGGGTGCTCTGTTTTTTCACTTCCCCCATCACGAAGACTTTCAGATCGTCATTACGTGGGACAAACAGAATGTCGCCAGGATAGAGCAGACGGTTCTGGCTCAGATCGCCATTTTGCATCAGCGCCTGCAGGGAAATACGTTGCTCCTGTCCACTATGGGTGAGCACAACGTTACGCCAGTCTGCCGCCTCGGTCAGTCCACCGGCGGCGTTAATCGCATCAAGGATAGTTAACGGAACGTTGGTGATGGCCTGCTGGCCGGATTTATTAACCTGCCCGGAGACATACGCCTTCTGCGAGCGGAAAGCAGCGATATTAACGTCCACCTGCGGGTCAGCAATGTACTTCGCCAGGCGCCCGGTAATATCACTACGAATTTCTGCCAACGTTTTCCCAACAACGCTCACTTTACCAATGTAGGGATAAAACATGGTGCCATCAGGTTGAACCCAGTTGCCGGTATCACTTGAGCTTCGGTATTGCCCCGCTGGCGTTGTGAGTTCTGGATGATCCCAGACGGTCACATTTAGTACATCACCTGCGCCGACCCGATACTGGTACCCCGAAATCTCCTGGTCCAGCGACATATTGGGTTGTGCAACATTCGGTCGTGGACGTAATTGCTCTACCAGTCGAGGGGTTAGTGGATAAACATTCACCATCCGATTGATATCAAAATCAGCATCCTGCTGTTTGATCACATCTTTACCCATCGTAGACATATTGCTGCCCGGAAGTACGGTACAACCGTTGATCAAGATTACCGATACCAATACTGGTATTAATCTAAGTTTGGATTTCATCATTGATTATTTATCACTTTGGCAGAGTAATTATCACGTGCATTCTAAATAGCGTCTTCACCTGTGCCATTTACATTGCCGTTAATTAAACGAAAATATAATCGGCATCAGTCCTAAAAAAATGAATTCGTCAGCAGTCTGTTGACAGATTAATTCAGGCTTATCATCAGGCGACCAGGCACGCTACCGCCCCTGGCTTCTTTAGCTACCAATGCACTGATTAATTTATATTTTTCTCGCCCCTCTATTTTCATCACTTTCATAGCAACAATGCAGCAGAAATAGCACTGCGGGGTGATATAGTAATATTTCTCTTTTGGTGATTACGGAAAGAATTGTTACAGCTAACGGTGTTACAGGCAAGAAAACAGCTCGTCGTCTCCTTGCTTTTAAGATTAATATTAAGGACGCATAATTTATATTTTTAGGATTTTATTGATATTGACATTATCACTCTGCAATTACGTAACCTGCGATATTTCTTAAATATGTTAATATTTATAAAACTATATCCTGTAGTAAATTTAAGGTTATTATCTCGTGTCACTCCAGATATAAACGGCAGAGAAATCCCTTATCGCCATTGCATTTTCCGTCGGCTTTATCCATGATCGAATTGTGACAATTGTCATACAACTATGGGTATAGCTTTTACTATGGAATGGATTGCCGATCCGTCGATCTGGGCCGGACTCGTCACGCTAATCGTGATAGAACTTGTTCTTGGCATTGATAACCTCGTTTTTATTGCCATCCTCGCGGAAAAACTGCCACCTGGCCAGCGGGACAAGGCGCGTATTACCGGACTATTGCTCGCGATGGTCATGCGCCTGTTGCTGCTGGCGTCAATATCCTGGCTGGTGACGCTAACCACGCCACTATTTAGCATCCGGGATCTGAGCTTCAGTGCACGTGACCTGATTATGCTATTCGGGGGATTCTTCCTGCTGTTCAAAGCCACAATGGAGCTTAACGAGCGACTGGAAGGAAAAGACAGCGATAACCCCACCCAGCGTAAAGGCGCTAAGTTCTGGGGAGTCGTGGCGCAAATTGTGGTACTGGATGCCATTTTCTCTCTGGACTCAGTGATCACCGCCGTGGGGATGGTCGATCACCTGGCGGTTATGATGGCGGCTGTCATTATTGCTATTAGCCTGATGGTGCTGGCCAGCAAGTCGTTGACCCGTTTTGTAAACAGCCATCCAACCATCGTCATCCTGTGCCTTAGCTTCCTGCTGATGATCGGTTTCAGCCTGGTCGCAGAAGGGTTTGGCTTCCATATTCCGAAAGGCTATCTGTACGCCGCTATCGGGTTCTCGGTCATGATAGAAGCGCTGAACCAGTTAGCTATCTTTAACCGCCGTCGTTTCCTGTCAGCCAACCATACTTTGCGCCAGCGTACTGCCGAGGCGGTTATGCGCCTGCTAAGTGGACAAAAAGAAGACGCCGAACTGGATGCAGAAACCTCTGCTATGCTGGCGGATCATCACGACGGCCAGATTTTTGCCCCGCAGGAGCGCCGGATGATCGAGCGCGTACTGAACCTGAATCAGCGTACCGTCAGCAGCATCATGACTTCACGTCATGATATTGAGCATATCGATCTCAATGCACCTGAAACAGAAATCCGCGCGTTACTGGAGAAAAACCAGCATACGCGCCTGGTTGTGACCGGAGAAGACGAGCAGGAAGATCTGCTTGGCGTGGTGCATGTGATTGACCTTCTGCAACAATCGCTACGTGGCGAGCAACTCGACTTACGCGTCCTGATCCGCCAGCCGTTGGTATTCCCGGAGACACTGCCGTTGCTTCCGGCGCTGGAGCAGTTCCGTAACGCCCGGACGCACTTTGCTTTTGTGGCTGATGAGTTTGGTTCGGTTGAAGGGATCGTGACACTGAGTGACGTAATGGAAACCATCGCCGGTAACTTGCCTAATGAAGTGGAAGAGATCGACGCCCGACATGATATTCAGAAGAACGCCGATGGGTCATGGACAGCTAACGGACATATGCCACTGGAGGACCTGGTGCAATACGTTCCTATTCCACTGGACGATAAACGTGAGTATCACACGATTGCCGGGCTGTTAATGGAGTATTTGCAACGCATTCCAAAAACCGGGGAGGAAGTTCAGGTTGGTGATTACCTGCTGAAAACCTTGCAGGTAGAAAACCATCGAGTGCAAAAAGTACAGTTAATACCGTTGCACAATAATGAAGAAGAGATGGATTACGAAGTGTAGGTAACGTGTTGTAAGTCGGACAAGACGTTAAGACATCTTGTCCGACAATACAAATCAGAGTTTATCGAGCAGCTTTTTAACGTCCTTGCCGTTGCGGGAGTCTTTATTGCGATCGGCCCAGTCATTCAACCGGCGTTTCGCTTCATCCTGCATGTGCTTACGCAGAAGCTGGTCTACCTGCAGGTTGTAGTTTAAAGCCTGCCACTTACCGTAGACCCTAAGCGGAATAGGAGTGGCTTTCAGGAAATCAATCAGTTTGCTTTCCCCATTCCAGCCACCCAGCACGCGTACGTTAAACTGTGTATCACAGTTCTGTTCAACCAGATCTAACGTGCCTTTACCTGAAAGTGCCAGCATCGCGGACTGCCCTTCCATGTCGTCCAGCATAACCTTGCCGTTATTCAGCGTCAGATCGGTAACAAAACGATCCAGCCGGGTGACATTGTCCAGATCTTGCTGCGATGTTACATCACCGCCGCTGCGCTCAACCGCCTGCTGCACCAGTTGCTGGAAGTTCATCCCTTCCATACGCGTGTCGCTCATCTCGACGCTGGCCTGCCCCTGCCAGTTGTGACGAAATGCCTGAGCGTCAATATCTGAACCTGAAAAATCGCCAGTCAGCGACAGCTTGCCCGTCAGCGCAATCGGATAGTCAAAGGCTTTGAGGATAGTCCCAATTTCTACATTTTCCAGACGTGGATGAAACACCGCTCGCGGCTGAGTCTTTCTGGCATCCAGCGTACCGGGAAGTGAGATAATCCCACCATTGCTTTTTCCCTGTAACTCATCAATGTTCAGCAATCCGGAGTCGTTAGATATCTTCGCGGAAACATTATCAAAGGCCATTTTCCGCCAGAGAACCTTGTCCGCCTGCAATGTAATATCCGCAGAAAACCCCTTCAGTCCTTGATAAGATACGGCATCAACCTGCGAGGCGATGACCGGTCGAGCCAGCGTCGATTGACTCTGTCCCTGTTGCGCCCCACCGTTTGTTACAGCAGCGGCATCCTGTTGCACAATCAGGTTGTCGAGATTGAGCTGACCAAATCGCAGGTCGACCGACCATTCCGGCTTATCCGCCAGCGCGACCATAGCCTGCCCGGTCAGAGAGCTGTCATTAGCCGTCATCTTAATCTGGCTAAATGCGAGCTGTTTTTTATCTTCCTGCCATTGAGCCTGAAGCTGCCCCTGGCCGCGAATCCCCTGCTGCGGCAGGTCGGCGCCCTGTAACTGCCAGCTAAGCTGCTCAATATTAGCCGCGAGATTGTGCGGATAATCAGAAGCATCTACGGTGCCGCTAAGGGATAACGCAAGATCACGCTGATCGCGGTTCACGCGTCCGGTGAAGTCGAACGTACCGCGATGCTGGGCATCCTGTTCCATATTCAGGTGAATGTCACGAACCGTAATCTGTTCATCGTCTTCATGCTGAAATACCAGAACGCTGTCAGCAACCCGCAGACGAGCGATATCAAACGACCATCCGCGATCGTCTGCCAGATCAGGAAACGTATTATCTTTCGGAGCTACGGGCGCATCTTCTCCGCGCACCGCTTCGGTTTGTGGGGTCAGTTGGATCACAGCACCTTTGAGCATCACCTGCTTAACATCGAGCTGATGGCTCAGTAACGGCCACAACGCCACATCAAGACGCATATTGTCGGCACGTACCAGCGGTTCGCTGGCACCCTCAGCCGTTAACACCATGCGCCCGGAGAGGATGCTTAGCTGAGGCCATACATGCCAGCGCAAAGGACCATCCAACTGCAACTGATATCCGCTACGCGCAGCAACCTGCTTTACCATGTACGCGCGGAAATCATTCGGATTAACCAACAGTACTAACGCGGAAAAACCGGCCACCAGCACGACCAGAAGAATCATCAGCGTCGTCAGAAATCGTCTCATGCTATCCCCAATGGACTGACAAATACTCAGTCTTTATCAATCCGGCTGGCTACAGCGCCCTGCTGGTCGCGATATTTCGCATCCTGACGACGATTGTAAGGTCGCGCAGCCGGACCGGAAAGCGGCTCAAAACTCAGCGCGCCAATCGGCATGCCGGGGCGTAGGGCCAACGGTAATTTCCCGGAGTTGTAAAATTCCAGAACAATGCAACCCGACCAGCCCGGATCGATGCGGTGTGCAGTAACGTGTACCATCAGACCCAGACGCGCCAGTGACGAACGTCCGTCTAACCAACCAACGAGATCGGATGGCAGCGTAACGGACTCCAGAGTGACAGCCAGTGCTAATTCACCCGGATGCAGGAAAAACGCCTCACCATCATCGAGAACGATTTCATCACTCATCACGCGATCCAGCGCGGCACTGACTTCATCCTTCGGTCCGCTCAAATCAATATACGGTGCCGTATGACCGCGGAACGTACGAAATTTGTTTCCAAGGCGCACATCTACCGTTGCGCCATTGATTCGCTCGACAGGAGGGCGTGGATTGATCGACAGACGACCTTCATCCAACCAGGCTTCAATATCTCGGTCACATAAACGCATGGCACTTTCTCCTTTCGTGCTTCAACCCCTTAACACCAGACGTGCTAAGGGTGAACCAGGTTATCACTGAACGGTACACAATTCGCTGAACTTATTCAAAGAACTGACTGATTTTCGCCTTCAGAATATCAATTGCGATGCGGTTTTTACCCCCACGCGGCACGATGATATCGGCGTATTGTTTTGAAGGTTCAATAAATTGCAGGAACATCGGACGGACGGTTTTTTGGTATTGCGCCATCACCGAATCCATGGAGCGGCCTCGCTCATTCACGTCCCGTTTGATACGACGCATCAGGCAAATGTCCAGTGGTGTATCAACAAAAATAGAGAAGTTCATCTCGTCACGCAAACGTGCATCCGTCAGCAGCAGAATGCCTTCCAGGATAATCACTTTCTTTGGTTCAATATGAATGGTGTCTTGCGTACGCGTGTGCTCAACATAGCTGTAAACGGGTAATTCAATCGCCGACCCGCGTTTAAGCGTTTGAAGATGCTGAAACAGCAGGCTGTGATCCATCGCGTTCGGATGATCGTAATTCGTTTTTACACGTTCTTCCATCGACAGATGGCTTTGATCTTTGTAATAACTGTCTTCGGGAATAACGCCAATATGTTCGTCACCCACTTGTTCGCGCAATTCGCGATAAAGAGTACTGGCAATAAGACTCTTGCCGGAAGCCGATGCGCCGGCAATGCCGATAATGACGCACTGATGAGACTGATCAGTCATAAATTTAGCGACCTGATTAACCTGGATGTAAGGAAGGGCGGCGTCGAAACGCCAAACGCGGCAATTATAGGGATTTCATTGGCGCGATGCCAGCCCAGGCTGCACCAATGCTGTCCCTGTCGCAAATTAAAATGGTCAGTTTTAAAGCAGGCACGCCATTTATTCTCCCGCCTTATGAATTAATAGCTTGGGAGTGTTAATTTATGAGCAGCTGGCGTATAAATTGTAAATTGTTTGTACTAGCATAATCTCAGATTAAACAGTACGCGCCCGGCATCTCCTCCAGGGCGACATCAGCTATTTGGGTAGAGTGGTAATGAGTAAACAATCCCAACATGTTTTAGTTACCTTACCTCATCCTCTACTGCGCCTGGCCAGTTTAGGTCTGGTGGCTTTTGTCTTTACGCTGTTCTCGCTGGAGCTATCACGCTTCGGAACGCAGCTGGCACCGCTTTGGTTCCCCACCTCTATCATGATGGTGGCATTTTACCGTCATGCGGGACGAATGTGGCCCGGGATTGCACTGGCTTGCTCCTTCGGTAGCATCGGTGCGTCTTTGCTATTTTTCCCTGGCGAGTCACTTAATTTTACCTACACGGCCATCAATATTATTGAGGCAATCACTGGCGCAATGTTATTGCGCAAACTGTTACCCTGGTACAATCCATTACAAAATCTTAATGACTGGTCACGCCTGGCATTCGGTAGCGCCGTCGTCCCGCCGCTGGTTGGCGGCGTTTTAATGTGGCTGCTCCTCCCAGGCGAAACATCGCTAAATACGTTTCTCATTTGGGTTCTGTCAGAATCCATCGGCGCCCTCGCGCTGGTCCCATTAGGTTTGCTGTTTAAGCCTCATTATCTGCTGCGCCATCGCGATCCCCGTTTACTGTTTGAGACTCTCATCACCCTGCTGGTGACCTTAACATTAAGCTGGCTCTCCATGATGTACGTTCCATGGCCGTTTACCTGCGTTATCGTTCTGCTGATGTGGAGCGCCGTTCGTCTACCACGTATGGAGGCGTTTTTGATTTTCCTGAGCACAGTCATGATGGTTTCGCTGATGCTCGCCGCTAACCCATCGCTGCTCTACACACCAAAAACGCACATTATGACGAGCATACCGTGGCTGCCGTTTTTAATGATTCTGTTGCCTGCCAACATGATGACCATGGTGATGTACGCATTCCGGGCTGAACGAAAACACATCTCTGAAAGCGAATCACGCTTCCGTAATGCTATGGAATACTCGGCGATAGGCATGGCACTGGTCGGTACTGAAGGACAATGGCTTCAGGCAAATAAAGCCCTGTGCCAGTTTCTTGGCTATAGCCAGGATGAGCTGAGAGCGTTGACATTCCAGCAGTTGACATGGCCGGAAGATTTGAACAATGACCTGGAACAGTTGAATATGCTGTCTCGTGGGGAAATCAATAGTTACTCCATGGAGAAACGCTATTACACTCGCGCAGGCGAAGTTGTCTGGGCGTTGCTGGCCGTTTCGTTGGTTCGCCATAGTGATAACACCCCACTCTACTTTATTGCGCAGGTTGAGGACATCAACGACCTGAAGCACACGGAGTGGATAAATAAACGACTGATGGAACGTATTACGCTGGCAAATGAGGCGGGCGGCATTGGTATCTGGGAATGGGATCTGCAGCCTGACGTGATCAGTTGGGATAAACGCATGTTCGATCTCTATGAAGTTCCTGCGCATATCAAACCAACCTGGCAAGTCTGGTACAACTGCGTCGTTCCTGAAGATCGTGAGTACGCCGAAAATGTGATTCGCGATTCGCTTGCGGCGCGGATCCCTTTCAAGCTCGAATACCGTATCGCGGTAAAAGACGGCGTGCGCCATATTCGCTCGCTGGCTAATCGGGTGCTGAACAAAGACGGTGAAGTTGAACGCTTACTCGGCATTAATCTGGATATGACCGAAGTGAAGCAACTGCATGAAGAGCTTTATCAGGAAAAAGAGCGTTTGCATATTACGCTCGATTCCATCGGCGAAGCAGTGATTTGTATTGACGTTAATATGAACGTCACCTTTATGAATCCAGTTGCCGAGAAAATGAGCGGCTGGCAGCAGGAAAGCGCAATAGGTATTCCATTGCTGACAGTGCTACGCATCACCTTTGGTGAAAACGGTCCGCTCATGGAAAACATCTACAGTGCCGACATGTCACGTTCGGCAATAGAGCAAGAGGTGGTCCTGCATTGTCGTAACGGCAGTAGTTACGATATTCAGTACAGCATCACCCCGCTCAGCACTCTTGACGTCGGTAGTATTGGTTCCGTACTGGTGATTCAGGACGTCACTGAGTCACGTAAAATGTTACGTCAACTCAGCTACAGCGCCTCGCATGATGACCTGACCAATCTTGCCAACAGAGTCAGTTTCGAGAACCATCTGAAACAATTACTGTACACCGTACAGGACTCACACCAGCGTCATGTACTGGTCTTTATCGATCTGGATCGTTTTAAAGCGGTGAACGATAGCGCTGGACACGCCGCAGGCGATGCCCTGCTGCGCGAGTTGTCTTCACTGATGCTCAGTATGCTGCGCTCCAGCGACGTACTGGCACGTCTTGGCGGCGATGAGTTCGGTCTGTTACTACCGGATTGCAATATTGAAAGCGCACGCTTCATCTCGGGCCGTATCATTAGCGCCATCAACGATTATCACTTTATGTGGGAAGGCCGCTTACATCGTATTGGTGCCAGTGCAGGGATCACGCTGATTGATGAAAAAAACCATGTCGCGACCGAGGTCATGTCTCAGGCAGATATTGCCTGCTACGCAGCGAAAAACAGTGGTCGTGGGCGAGTATGCGTGTACGAGCCAGAGCAGAGTCAAACGCATGGTACACGAGGGCTGCTCTTGCCAGATGAACAGAAACAGATTATTACCCACAACCCGATACTCATGGTTGCCAGGGGTGTCGCATCCCCGCGCATTCCTGAGACATTTAGCTTCTGGCTTCTCTCACTACGTCTATGGAATAACGACGGCGAAGTCATCGAAGAACAGACCTTCCGCGCCGGTCTGGCAGATCCCATACTCAATCATGCGCTCGATCGGCGGGTATTTAATGAGTTTTTCTCTCATTCCGCCTCAGCTGTCGCCAGCAAAGGACTCAGTATTGCCCTGCCGCTTTCCGCCGCCGGACTGCTAAATTCGGAGATTGTGGATGAACTGTTGGAGCATCTGGAACAGAGTTCGCTGCCGCCACGGTTACTGCATCTGACCATCCCGGTGGGAGTGATGAATACGCATCCTACGCAGGCCGTATCAGCAATCCATCGCCTACGTCATGCAGGCTGTCGTATTATTTTAAGTCAGGCAGGTCGGGACTTAGAGGTCTTTGACAACCTCAAGTATCACGTAGCCGATTACCTTTTGCTCGACAGCGAACTAAGCGCCAGCGCTCACGGTAATCTGATGGATGAAATGTGGGTTTCCATTATACAGAGCCATGCACAGCGTCTTGATATCAAAACCATCGCTGGCCCGGTACAAATGCCACTTATCATGGATGCGCTTTCTGGCATCGGTATCGATATGATTTATGGCGATATCATTGCCGATGCCCAACCGCTGGATCTGTTACTCAACACCAGCAACTTTGCTATCAACTGACGGTTGCCAGCCTTCTGTATACCAGATATGCAACAGCGCATAGGAACGCCATGGCTTCCAGCGCTCTGCATATCGCCGGATTTGCGCAGGTGTCATGCCTGGAAAACGCTGTTTAATCAGGTAGTCATCTGGCAAAAAAATATCCTTCGCCTGCCATCCGCGCAGAGCAAAGTAGTTGGCAGTCCAGCGCCCAATTCCTGGAAAAGTTTGTAGATGCTTCACGCCTTGTTCAATATCAGACGGGGCAACAGATGCAAGCGTACCCTCCAGCGCGGACCGGGCCAGGTGGATCAACGCTTCAGCACGTTTCAGCGGCATACCTAACGCTTTCAGATGCAACGGATCGGCCGAGGCCAGCGCTTCAGGGAGGGGGAAACATACATATTCTGGAGCGTCTTCAAGTGTATCACCGTAGGCATGGGCAACTTTCGCCGTCAATTTTGCTGCCATCGTCACACTCACCAGTTGTCCTAAAATTGCCCGACCCCCCTGTTCGAAGGCATCGACCGATCCTGGTAGCCGCAGCCCAGGGCGAGCAGCCCCCAGATTACCCAATGCGCTGACAATATGTTGGGGACGGCAGGTAAGATCGAACAATCGCTCGATTTTCGCCAGACACTCGGAGGCCACGGGTTGTAACCCTGGACTCAACGTAATCTGCAGCAGGTTGGCTTCCGGATCAGGGGTGACGCTCACCAGGCCGCGATGCTCACCGATGGCCAGGCTTCTTTCATAATACAACTCCCCGACGGTTTCTACGCCATCCACCGCACGTGCGGCAAGAAACCCTAACATCCAGGGCCAGTCATAGGGTGGGTGCCAGCTCAGCGTTAACATCTGGTTTTCCTTTTTATTCAAACCTACAGCATAAACGGTATCCGAACGATGTGCCTTGCTTTCATATTCCAGTTGTCTGGACGGCAACATTTCGCTAAAGTCACGCCCCTTCTTCACTGGCATGGGGATTTTTACGGTGTTTATTGGTTTTGACTACGGTACGGCAAACTGTTCAGTGGCTGTAATGCGTGACGGGCAACCACAATTGCTCAAAATGGAAAATAACAGCACGCTACTCCCCTCTATGCTTTGCGCTCCAACGCGCGAAGCAGTAAGTGAATGGCTGTATCGCCATCATGATGTGCCAACAACAGATGACGAAACGCAGGCTCTGCTGCGTCGCGCGATGCGCTATAACCGCGAAGAAGACATTGATGTTAACGCCAACAGCGTGCAGTTTGGTCTGGCGTCGCTGGGTCAGTATATTGAGGATCCGGAAGAGGTTTACTTCGTTAAATCGCCTAAATCTTTTCTGGGTGCCAGCGGCCTGAAGCCACAGCAGGTTGCCCTGTTTGAAGATTTAGTCTGCGCAATGATGCTGCACATCCGCAACCAGGCGCAAAACCAGCTACCCGAAACCATCACCCAGGCTGTAATTGGTCGTCCGATAAACTTTCAGGGGTTAGGCGGTGATGACGCCAACACTCAGGCCCAGGGCATTCTTGAGCGCGCGGCAAAACGTGCTGGTTTCAAGGATGTGGTCTTTCAGTACGAACCAGTAGCAGCGGGTCTGGATTACGAAGCTACATTGCAAGAAGAAAAGCGCGTACTGGTTGTGGATATCGGCGGCGGTACCACTGACTGCTCGTTACTGCTGATGGGACCACAATGGCACCACCGAGCCGATCGTGAAAACAGTTTGCTGGGGCACAGCGGATGCCGCGTAGGCGGTAACGACCTGGACATTGCGCTGGCATTTAAACATCTGATGCCGTTGCTCGGCATGGGTGGAGAAACAGAAAAGGGCATCGCTTTACCCATTCTTCCGTGGTGGAACGCGGTCGCGATCAACGATGTTCCCGCACAAAGTGATTTCTATAGTACCGCCAACGGACGGTTGTTAAACGATCTGATCCGCGATGCTCGCGAAGCTGACAAAGTGGCCCTGCTGCTTAAAGTCTGGCGCGAGCGCCTGAGCTATCGCCTGGTGCGCTGCGCAGAAGAGAGCAAGATTGCGCTGTCGGGCCAGACAAACATCACTACAGCACTCCCGTTTATCAGCGATGCACTGGCAACAGCTATCAGCCAGCAGGGGCTGGAAACGGCGCTGAATCAGCCCCTGGCGCGTATTCTGGAACAGGTACAACTGGCCCTGGATAATGCACAGGAAAAACCGGATGTCATTTATCTGACCGGCGGTAGTGCCCGTTCACCGTTGATTAAAAAAGCCCTTGCAGAACAGCTCCCGGGGATCCCGATCGCCGGTGGTGATGATTTTGGCTCTGTCACCGCGGGACTGGCTCGCTGGGCGGAAGTGGTTTTCCGCTAAGTGGCTCGCAGGCTGAAAAGCACGCGTATTGACATCATCACTACTGTGGCTTATTTTCAGGAGTGAGGGTTAGGGAAGGTTTCCCTTCCACCTGGAGTCTTAGTAAGCCGGTAAGCTAATCACTAAGAGTATCACCAGTATGATGACGTGCTTCATCATAACCCTTTCCTTATTTTGGCCCCTTCCTCGGGAGGGGCTTTCCCGTTCCAGCGTCCCGCTGAAATCTTTGGCTTTCCTCCTTTTTGCCGTGCCAGCACTCTAACGCACAATGACGTAATCGCTATTTTCACCGCTGATTGTTGCGTAATGCCTCGCAAGCCGCGTCAGCATTCAGACGAATCCCTACAGTGTTTCATAATTCCTCCATTTTTCTCCCTTGTTCGCTGGCTAAACTAGTATCATTCCGCGAAACGTTTCAGGATGAGAAACTTATAACAATGAAAGGCAGTAACAAAACCCGCTGGGTGATAGCAATCGTGATCGTCGTGGCCGCCATCAGCGCATTCTGGTTCTGGCAGAACCATAGCGATCGCCAGGGAAGCGCGCCTGGTGCTACCGGGCAAGCGCAGCACACCTCTGGCCCTGGTCGTCGGGGAATGCGTTCCGGTTCATTGGCTCCCGTTCAGGCAGCAACCGCCACCGAACAAACCGTCCCGCGTTATCTGACAGGGTTGGGAACAATTACTGCGGCTAACACTGCGACGGTACGTAGCCGCGTGGACGGTCAACTCATCGCGCTACACTTCCAGGAAGGACAACAGGTTAAAGCCGGCGACCTGCTTGCAGAGATCGATCCCAGCCAGTTTAAAGTTGCTTTAGCTCAGGCGCAGGGACAGTTAGCGAAGGATAAAGCCACGCTGGCAAATGCCCGTCGCGACCTTGCCCGTTATCAGCAACTGGTCAAAACCAATCTTGTTTCCCGACAGGAGCTGGATGCTCAGCAGGCTCTGGTCAATGAAACTCAGGGGACGATCAAAGCCGATGAGGCCAGCGTCGCCAGCGCACAATTACAGCTCGACTGGAGCCGGGTCACGGCACCTGTGGATGGCCGCGTGGGACTGAAGCAGGTCGATGTCGGCAACCAGATTTCCAGCAGTGACACCACAGGGATTGTCGTTATTACCCAAACCCATCCGATCGATCTGATCTTCACCTTGCCTGAAAACGATATTGCCACCGTGTTACGGGCGCAAAAAACGGGTGCTCCGCTGAAAGTCGAGGCCTGGGATCGCACCAATTCGCAGAAACTGAGCGAAGGCGTACTGCTGAGTCTGGATAATCAGATTGACGTCACCACCGGTACCATCAAAGCTAAGGCCCGTTTTAATAATCAGGACGACGCGCTGTTCCCGAATCAGTTTGTTAACGCCCGCATGCTGGTCGACACCGAACAAAATGCTGTCGTGATCCCAACCTCCGCATTACAGATGGGCAACGAGGGTCACTTTGTCTGGGTACTGAACACAGAAAACAAGGTCAGCAAGCATCTTGTCAAACCGGGTATTCAGGATAGCCAAAAAGTCGTGATCACTGCAGGGCTGTCAGTGGGTGATCGCGTCGTAACCGATGGTATCGACCGCCTGACGGAAGGGGCTAAAGTCGAAGTCGTGGAGGCACACACCTCCTCAGCCACAGAAGAGAAAGCCACCGCTAGCGGGTACAGCAAAAAAGGAGCACGCTCCTGATGCAGGTGTTACCCCCAGGCAATACAGGCGGCCCATCGCGCCTGTTTATTTTACGTCCCGTCGCGACCACACTGTTGATGGTGGCAATTTTACTCGCCGGGATTATTGGCTATCGCTTCCTGCCCATTGCTGCTTTGCCTGAAGTGGATTACCCCACTATTCAGGTTGTGACGCTCTACCCAGGCGCCAGCCCGGATGTTATGACTTCCGCCGTCACCGCCCCGCTGGAGCGCCAGTTTGGACAGATGTCCGGCCTGAAACAAATGTCCTCGCAAAGTTCCGGCGGCGCATCCGTTGTCACATTGCAGTTTCAGCTAACCCTGCCGCTGGACGTAGCCGAACAGGAAGTCCAGGCCGCGATTAACGCCGCCACCAATCTATTGCCGGGCGATCTGCCGAACCCACCGGTCTACAGCAAAGTAAATCCGGCAGACCCGCCGATCATGACGCTGGCCGTCACCTCTACCGCCATGCCAATGACGCAGGTGGAAGATATGGTGGAAACGCGCGTGGCGCAGAAAATTTCCCAGGTCTCCGGTGTTGGTCTGGTGACACTTTCAGGTGGGCAACGTCCGGCAGTACGCGTCAAGCTTAATGCACAAGCCATTGCCGCTCTCGGGCTGACCAGCGAAACCATCCGTACCGCCATCACCAGTGCAAACGTCAATTCAGCAAAAGGGAGTCTTGATGGCCCAACACGCGCCGTTACTCTTTCTGCCAACGACCAGATGCAGTCTGCCGATGAATATCGTCAGTTAATCATTGCGTATAAAAATGGCGCACCAGTGCGCCTCGGCGATGTCGCCACCGTCGAGCAAGGAGCAGAAAACAGCTGGCTTGGCGCCTGGGCCAATAAGCAACAAGCCATTGTGATGAATGTTCAGCGCCAGCCTGGTGCGAACATTATCTCCACAGCAGACAGCATTCGCCAGATGCTTCCACAGTTAACGGAAAGCCTGCCGAAGTCAGTCAATGTCACCGTGCTCTCGGATCGCACGACCAATATTCGCGCGTCGGTTTCCGACACCCAGTTTGAACTGATGCTGGCAATCGCGCTGGTGGTGATGATTATTTATCTGTTCCTGCGTAATATCCCCGCCACCATTATTCCCGCAGTCGCCGTTCCGCTGTCGCTGATTGGCACCTTCGCGGTGATGGTCTTTCTCGATTTCTCCATCAATAACCTGACACTAATGGCGCTGACCATCGCCACAGGCTTTGTGGTAGATGACGCCATTGTGGTTATCGAGAATATTTCACGCTATATCGAGAAGGGAGAAAAACCGTTGAGTGCGGCCCTGAAAGGGGCAGGCGAAATCGGCTTTACTATCATCTCTCTGACTTTCTCACTGATCGCCGTGCTAATCCCGCTGTTATTTATGGGAGATATTGTCGGGCGTTTGTTCCGCGAATTTGCCGTTACGCTGGCAGTAGCCATTCTGATTTCCGCCGTCGTGTCACTGACCCTCACGCCGATGATGTGCGCACGTATGCTCAGTCAGGAGTCATTGCGCAAACAAAACCGCTTCTCTCGCGCTTCTGAAAGAATGTTTGATCGGGTCATTGCCGGGTACGGTCACTGGCTGGCTAAAGTGCTGAACCACCCATGGCTGACACTCAGCGTGGCGCTCGGCACACTCGTCCTTAGCGTCATGCTGTGGGTCTTTATTCCGAAAGGATTCTTCCCGGTGCAGGATAATGGCATTATTCAGGGCACGCTGCAGGCTCCACAATCCAGTTCATTTGCCAGTATGGCCCAGCGCCAGCGCCTGGTGACTGACGTGATCCTCAAAGACCCGGCGGTTGAAAGCCTGACCGCGTTCGTCGGTGTTGACGGTACTAATCCGGCACTGAACAGCGCGCGCCTGCAAATTAACCTTAAGCCACTGGATGATCGAGATGATCGCGTACAGAAGGTTATCGCCCGCCTGCAGGATGCCGTTGATAAAGTTCCTGGCGTAGATCTCTACCTGCAGCCAACTCAGGATCTGACCATCGACACGCAGGTAAGCCGGACACAATACCAGTTTACATTGCAAGCCACCTCTCTCGACGCGCTCAGCACCTGGGTACCACAGCTGTTGGAAAAACTGCAGCAGTTACCGCAGCTCTCAGATGTCAGCAGCGACTGGCAGGATAAAGGACTGGTAGCATGGGTTAACGTCAATCGCGACAGTGCCAGCCGTTTAGGCATCAGTATGGCGGATGTCGATAACGCTCTGTACAACGCCTTCGGACAACGGTTGATTTCGACTATTTACACCCAGGCAAACCAGTATCGTGTAGTGTTAGAACACGACACCGAAAATACGCCCGGGCTTTCCGCGCTGGACTCCATTCGCCTGACCAGCAGCGATGGCGGAATTGTGCCTCTGAGCACGATCGCCAGCATTGAACAACGTTTTGCCCCACTGTCGATTAACCACCTCGATCAGTTCCCGGTAAGGACCATCTCGTTTAACGTACCGGACAATCAGTCGCTGGGTGATGCGGTACAGGCGATTTTGCAGGCTGAAAAAACGCTCAACCTGCCGTCGAATATTACTACTCAATTCCAGGGTAGCACGCTGGCATTCCAGGCCGCGCTCGGCAATACCATCTGGCTGATTGTGGCGGCAGTTGTCGCCATGTATATCGTGCTTGGCATCCTGTATGAGAGCTTTATTCACCCGATTACCATTCTCTCCACGCTGCCTACTGCGGGCGTCGGGGCGCTACTGGCGTTAATGATTGCCGGTAGTGAGCTGGACGTCATCGCGATTATCGGCATCATTTTGCTGATCGGTATCGTTAAGAAAAACGCCATCATGATGATCGACTTTGCCCTCGCCGCCGAACGCGAACAGGGAATGGCGCCGCGCGACGCCATTTTTCAGGCTTGCCTGCTGCGTTTTCGGCCGATCCTGATGACCACCCTGGCGGCGCTGTTGGGAGCTTTACCACTCATGTTAAGTACTGGCGTGGGTGCTGAATTGCGCCGTCCATTAGGTATTGGTATGGTCGGCGGTTTGCTGGTCAGTCAGGTGTTAACGCTGTTTACCACCCCGGTGATTTATCTGCTGTTTGACCGTCTGTCGCTGTATGTGAAAAACCGCTTCCCGCGCCAGGAAGAGGAAGCGTAAATGAAATTTTTCGCTCTTTTCATTCATCGTCCTGTCGCGACCATTCTCATCTCCGTCGCTATTACCCTGTGCGGCATACTGGGCTTTCGCCTGTTACCGGTCGCCCCGCTGCCACAGGTTGATTTTCCGGTCATCATGGTTAGCGCATCGTTGCCCGGCGCGTCGCCAGAAACGATGGCCTCCTCGGTAGCAACGCCGCTGGAGCGCTCACTGGGGCGCATCGCGGGCGTGAACGAAATGACCTCAAGCAGTTCACTTGGTAGCACGCGCATTATTCTTGAATTTAATTTCGACCGTGATATTAACGGTGCGGCGCGGGACGTTCAGGCCGCCATTAACGCCGCGCAGAGCCTGTTACCGAGCGGGATGCCCAACCGCCCGACTTACCGAAAAGCCAACCCATCCGATGCGCCAGTCATGATCCTGACGCTGACCTCGGATACCTACTCGCAGGGTGAGTTGTATGATTTCGCATCGACTCAACTGGCGCAGACTATTGCGCAAATCGACGGTGTCGGTGACGTTGACGTCGGTGGCAGTTCCCTGCCCGCCGTGCGCGTGGGGCTGAATCCGCAAGCCTTATTTAACCAGGGGGTCTCGCTTGACGATGTGCGCAGTGCCATCAGTAATGCCAACGTGCGCAAACCTCAGGGGGCCATAGAGAGTGAAACACGGCGCTGGCAGGTACAAACCAACGACGAACTAAAAACCGCAGCGGAATATCAACCGCTGATCATCCACTACAACAACGGTGCGGCCGTGCGGCTGGGTGATGTTGCGTCGGTCAGTGACTCGGTACAGGATGTTCGTAATGCCGGTATGACCAACGCCAAACCGGCTATTTTGCTGATCATTCGCAAACTGCCGGAAGCTAATATCATCCAGACGGTCGACAGCATCCGGGCCAAACTGCCGGAGTTGCAAACCCTGATCCCGGCTACCATCGATCTACAAATTGCCCAGGACCGCTCTCCGACCATTCGCGCTTCGCTGGAGGAAGTGGAACAGACGCTGATTATCTCAGTCGCGCTGGTGATCCTGGTCGTATTTGTCTTCCTGCGCTCCGGACGCGCGACGCTGATTCCCGCCGTTGCGGTTCCGGTTTCGCTAATTGGCACCTTTGCCGCCATGTATCTTTGTGGATTCAGCCTCAACAACCTGTCGTTAATGGCACTGACCATCGCCACAGGTTTTGTGGTCGACGATGCCATCGTCGTGCTGGAGAACATTGCCCGTCACCTGGAAGCGGGGATGAAGCCATTACAGGCGGCATTACAGGGCACCCGCGAAGTGGGGTTTACGGTACTGTCTATGAGCCTGTCGCTGGTAGCGGTATTCCTGCCGTTACTGTTAATGGGAGGACTGCCGGGACGACTATTACGTGAATTTGCCGTCACCCTGTCGGTAGCAATCGGTATCTCACTTCTGGTTTCGTTGACGCTCACACCTATGATGTGCGGCTGGATGCTTAAGTCCACGCCTCCTCGCCAACAGTCCCGTAAACGGGGCTTTGGTCGTCTGCTGGTCGCTTTACAACAGAGTTATGGCACTTCACTGAAATGGGTATTACGCCACACGCGGCTGGTAGGCGTTGTTTTACTCGGCACGATCGCACTGAACGTCTGGCTCTATATTTCCATCCCCAAAACCTTCTTCCCGGAGCAGGATACTGGCGTATTGATGGGTGGGATCCAGGCCGACCAAAGCATTTCGTTTCAGGCCATGCGTGGCAAGCTTCAGGATTTTATGAAGATCATCCGCGACGACCCGGCGGTAGATAACGTGACCGGTTTCACCGGCGGTTCTCGCGTCAACAGTGGCATGATGTTTATTACGCTGAAGCCTCGTGGCGAGCGTCATGAAACCGCTCAGCAGGTAATCGACCGCCTGCGTGTGAAGTTAGCCAAAGAGCCTGGTGCGAACCTGTTTCTGATGGCGGTGCAGGATATTCGCGTCGGTGGAAGACAAGCCAACGCCAGCTATCAGTACACGTTGTTATCCGATGACCTTGCGGCACTACGTGAATGGGAGCCCAAAATCCGTAAAGCGTTAGCTGCCCTGCCCCAGTTGGCTGACGTCAACTCCGATCAGCAGGACAACGGCGCGGAGATGAACCTGACCTACGATCGTGACACCATGTCTCGTCTGGGGATCGACGTTGAAGCCGCCAATAGTCTGCTAAATAACGCCTTTGGCCAGCGACAAATATCGACTATCTATCAACCGATGAACCAGTACAAAGTGGTGATGGAAGTCGATCCACGCTACACCCAGGACATCAGTGCGCTGGATAAAATGTTCGTCATCAATAACGACGGGAAGGCAATACCGTTGTCGTACTTTGCCAAATGGCAACCGGCGAACGCCCCGCTGTCCGTAAATCATCAGGGACTCTCTGCTGCCTCAACAATTTCCTTTAACCTGCCAACTGGGGCTTCACTTTCTGAAGCGACAGAGGCTATCAACAGAACGATGACGCAGCTTGGTGTACCTTCCACGGTGCGCGGTAGTTTTGCTGGCACAGCGCAGGTTTTTCAGGACACGATGAACTCGCAGGTGATCCTGATTATTGCGGCAATAGCGACGGTTTATATCGTACTGGGCATGCTGTATGAGAGCTACGTTCATCCGCTGACGATCCTCTCAACGCTTCCCTCTGCTGGCGTTGGCGCATTGCTGGCGCTGGAGTTGTTCAATGCCCCATTCAGCCTAATCGCGCTAATAGGGATCATGCTATTAATTGGCATTGTGAAGAAAAACGCCATCATGATGGTCGATTTTGCGCTGGAAGCGCAGAGAAACGGTAAGTTGACGCCGGAAGAAGCGATTTTCCAGGCATGTCTGCTGCGCTTTCGCCCAATAATGATGACCACGCTGGCGGCGCTTTTTGGCGCACTACCTTTGGTGTTATCCGCAGGCGACGGCTCGGAACTGCGCCAACCTCTTGGGATAACCATTGTCGGCGGCCTGGTAGTGAGTCAGCTTCTGACGCTGTACACCACTCCAGTGGTATA
Source organism: Citrobacter sp. Marseille-Q5395 (assembly GCF_947057495.1). Lineage (NCBI taxonomy): Bacteria > Pseudomonadati > Pseudomonadota > Gammaproteobacteria > Enterobacterales > Enterobacteriaceae > Citrobacter > Citrobacter sp. Marseille-Q5395. Next base: position 65,194 of record NZ_CAMSEL010000007.1, read on the forward strand.
TCTCTTTTTCGACCGTCTGCGTCTGCGTTTTTCGCGTAAAAACAGCAAACCGGTAGCAGATCTATGACAGAACTTCCTGACAGCACCCGCTGGCAACTGTGGATTGTGGCATTTGGCTTTTTTATGCAGTCGCTGGATACCACCATCGTCAACACCGCGCTTCCCTCAATGGCAAAAAGCCTTGGTGAAAGCCCGTTGCATATGCATATGGTCATTGTGTCCTATGTATTAACCGTGGCCGTAATGCTGCCCGCCAGCGGGTGGCTGGCGGATAAGATTGGTGTGCGTAATATTTTCTTCACCGCCATCATCCTGTTTACGCTCGGATCGCTGTTTTGTGCCTGGTCCAATACGCTCAATGAGCTGGTCATTGCCCGCGTTTTACAAGGTGTTGGCGGCGCAATGATGGTGCCGGTCGGCAGGTTAACGGTGATGAAAATTGTCCCCCGCGAACAATATATGGCGGCAATGACATTCGTCACCTTGCCGGGTCAGGTGGGTCCGCTATTGGGACCGGCGTTAGGAGGCATTCTGGTTGAATACGCCTCCTGGCACTGGATTTTCCTGATTAACATTCCGGTCGGCATTGTCGGGGCAATAGCGACATTGATGTTGATGCCCAACTACACCATGCAAACCCGACGATTCGATCTTACGGGTTTTATGATGCTGGCAGTTGGCATGGCGGTGCTGACGCTGGCTCTGGATGGCAGCAAGGGAAGCGGAATTTCAGACATTACTCTGGCTGCGCTCGTTATCTGCGGCGTAGTGGCGGTCCTGTTATACCACAAACACGCCCGGCACAATCCGCGGGCACTGTTTAGCCTGAAGCTTTTCCGAACACCTTGCTTCTCGTTAGGCCTGTTTGGCAGCTTTGCCGGGCGCATTGGTAGCGGGATGTTGCCATTTATGACACCGGTATTTTTACAGATTGGCCTGGGCTTTTCACCGTTTCACGCCGGTCTAATGATGATCCCAATGGTACTGGGCAGTATGGGAATGAAACGCATCGTGGTTCAGGTCGTTAATCGATTTGGCTATCGTCGGGTGCTGGTCGCAACGACGCTTGGCCTGTCACTGGTCAGCCTGCTGCTGATGACGACCGCCCTGCTCGGCTGGTATTACGCCCTGCCCTTCGTTTTATTCTTACAAGGAATGGTCAATTCAACCCGTTTTTCGTCAATGAACACCCTGACGTTGAAAGATCTACCTGACGATCTCGCCAGCAGTGGCAACAGTCTGCTTTCGATGATCATGCAACTGTCAATGAGCATTGGGGTTACCATTGCCGGACTGCTATTGGGTATGTTTGGTCAACAGCATATCGCTATCGGCAGCGACACCACGCATACCGTCTTTATGTATACCTGGCTGTGCATTGCTCTCATTATTGCGCTGCCAGCCATCATTTTTGCCCGCGTGCCGAACGACACGCAACCCAACGCGGTGATTTCACGACGCAAAAGGAGCACCTGATGAAGTTCTGGCGCCCCGGTATCACCGGCAAACTGTTTCTGGCAATTTTCGCCACCTGCATTGTGTTGCTGATTAGCATGCACTGGGCCGTACGCATTAGCTTCGAACGCGGTTTTATTGACTACATCAAGCATGGTAATGAACAGCGTCTGCAAATGCTGGGCGACGCATTGGGCGAACAGTATGAACAGCACGGCAACTGGCGTTTCTTACGCAACAACGAGCGCTTTGTTTTTCAGATCCTGCGCTCTTTTGAACACGAAAATGACGATGACAAACCCGGCCCGGGAATGCCCCCACACGGCTGGCGCACACAATTTTGGGTTGTCGATCAAAAAGCACATGTATTGGTTGGTCCGCGCGGCCCGGTGCCCCGTGACGGTATGCGCCGCCCTATAAAAGTTAACGGTGCTGAAGTTGGGGCTGTCATCGCCTCTCCCGTCGAGCGCTTAACGCGCAATACGGATATCAATTTTGATAAGCAGCAGCGCCGAACCAGCTGGCTCATTGTCGCGCTCTCTACCCTGCTGGCGGCACTGGCAACATTTACCCTGGCGCGAAGCCTGCTGGCGCCAGTCAAGCGGCTGGTAGACGGCACGCACAAACTGGCGGCAGGTGATTTTACCACTCGAGTTACACCCACCAGCACGGATGAACTGGGCAAACTGGCGCAAGATTTCAACCAGCTTGCCAGTACGCTGGAAAAGAACCAGCAGATGCGTCGTGATTTTATGGCCGATATTTCTCACGAGCTGCGCACACCACTCGCAGTTTTACGCGGAGAACTGGAAGCTATTCAGGATGGCGTTCGCCAGTTCACTCCTGACTCAGTTGCCTCGCTACAGGCCGAAGTAGGTACGCTCACCAAACTGGTGGACGATCTTCATCAGCTCTCGATGTCTGATGAAGGGGCTCTGGCCTACCAAAAAACCTCGTTAGATCTTATACCGTTGCTGGAAGTCGCGAGCGGAGCTTTCCGCGAACGCTTCGCCAGCCGCGGATTAACGATCCAGCTTTCGCTCCCGGACAGCGTAACGGTATTTGGTGACCGCGATCGTCTGATGCAGTTATTCAACAATCTGCTGGAAAACAGCCTGCGCTACACCGACAGCGGCGGTGGGCTGCATATTTCTGCCGAACAACGTGACCGGCTGGTGCTGTTGACCTTCGCCGATTCAGCGCCAGGGGTCAGTGAGGAGCAGTTACAGAAACTGTTTGAACGATTTTATCGTACGGAAGGGTCCCGTAACCGCGCCAGCGGGGGGTCCGGGCTGGGGCTGGCGATTTGCGTCAATATCGTCCAGGCGCATAATGGACATATCCGTGCCGCCCATTCGCCTTTTGGTGGGGTTAGCATTACAGTAGAGTTACCGCTGGAACGCGATTTACAGAGAGATGTATGACTGAGTTACCCATTGATGAAAACACACCACGTATTCTGATTGTGGAAGATGAACCCAAGCTGGGACAGTTGCTTATCGACTATCTGCGCGCTGCAAGCTATGCCCCAACCCTAATCAATCACGGTGATCTGGTGCTGCCTTACGTGCGACAGACGCCACCCGATATGATTTTACTGGATCTGATGCTGCCAGGTACCGACGGTCTGACCCTGTGCCGGGAAATTCGTCGTTTCTCTGAAGTTCCCATCATGATGGTTACCGCCAAAATTGAAGAGATAGACAGGCTACTGGGGCTTGAGATCGGCGCAGATGACTACATTTGTAAGCCCTACAGCCCGCGAGAAGTCGTTGCCAGGGTGAAAACGATCTTGCGTCGTTGCAAGCCACAGCGAGAGCTGCAACAGATGGATGCTGACAGCCCATTGATCGTTGATGAAGGTCGTTTTCAGGCTTCGTGGCGTGGAAAAATGCTCGACTTAACGCCAGCCGAATTCCGCTTGCTCAAAACGCTTTCGCATGAACCGGGGAAAGTATTCTCGCGCGAGCAGTTGCTCAACCATCTTTATGACGACTATCGCGTCGTCACTGACCGCACCATCGACAGCCACATCAAGAACTTGCGCCGCAAACTGGAGTCGCTGGACGCGGAACAGTCGTTTATCCGCGCCGTTTATGGCGTGGGATATCGCTGGGAAGCCGATGCGTGCAGAATTGCGTAAACATCCCTCTCTAAAATGGCTCTGTCAGCTGGCGGAGCCTTCGTCACTAGCAACTCTGTGAATATCACCCATACTCTTACTGGCAATACGCTGTCGTTAATAACTGTTTGATATAAAATTTTTAATCAAGGAGTTCATATGGCTGGTTGGTTTGAGTTAAGCAAAAGCAGTGATAATCAGTACCGATTTGTTCTTAAGGCAGGAAATGGAGAAACTATCCTGACCAGTGAGCTTTACGCCACAAAAGGTGCTGCGGAAAAGGGGATCGCCTCGGTCCAGGTAAACAGCCCACTGAGCGAACGTTATGAGAAAAAAACGGCGACAAACGGCAAATTGCATTTCAATCTGAAAGCGGCAAACCATCAGGTTATTGGTACCAGTCAGCTGTATGCAAACGAGCAGTCGCGAGATACCGGAATTGCGTCGGTAAAAACCAATGGCATAAGTCAGACGGTGAAAGATAAGACCTGATTATCACTTCATCAGCCGGGTAACGCCAAACTGTCGCCCGGCGTTTTTCTTTACCTGTCTTCCCCGCAGCGCTACAATGCCCGCCCTTAATATGGGGGCACTCCCCTAACCGCCTCATTGAGTGAGGCGAGTCTGACCTGTCATCAGAACGAGAAAATTATGTTTAAACCGGAACTCCTTTCCCCGGCGGGAACGCTGAAAAATATGCGTTACGCTTTTGCCTATGGCGCAGATGCAGTATATGCGGGCCAGCCGCGTTACTCGCTGCGTGTGCGCAACAACGAATTCAATCACGAAAATTTGCAGCTCGGGATTAATGAAGCCCATGAACTGGGTAAAAAATTCTACGTGGTGGTAAACATTGCCCCACACAACGCCAAGCTGAAAACTTTCATTCGTGACCTGAAACCGGTTGTGGAAATGGGACCGGATGCCTTAATCATGTCCGACCCGGGTCTTATCATGCTGGTACGCGAAAACTTCCCGGATATGGACATTCACCTGTCGGTACAGGCTAACGCTGTAAACTGGGCAACGGTAAAATTCTGGAAGCAGATGGGACTGACCCGCGTGATCCTGTCCCGTGAATTGTCGCTGGAAGAAATTGAAGAGATCCGTAATCAGGTACCGGATATGGAGATTGAGATCTTCGTTCACGGTGCGTTGTGCATGGCTTACTCCGGCCGCTGCCTGCTCTCCGGCTACATCAACAAGCGCGATCCGAATCAGGGCACCTGTACCAATGCCTGCCGCTGGGAATATAACGTGCAGGAAGGTAAAGAAGACGTGGTAGGCAACATCGTACACAAGTATGAGCCTATTCCAGTACAAAACGTCGAACCTACGTTGGGTATTGGTGCGCCGACTGACAAAGTGTTTATGATCGAAGAAGCTCAGCGCCCGGGCGAATATATGACCGCGTTCGAAGACGAACACGGTACTTACATCATGAACTCAAAAGATTTACGCGCCATTGCCCATGTCGAGCGTCTGACCCAAATGGGTGTGCATTCACTGAAAATCGAAGGCCGTACCAAATCCTACTACTACTGTGCTCGTACCGCGCAGGTGTACCGTAAAGCGATTGATGACGCCGCTGCCGGTAAACCTTTCGACACCAGTCTGTTAGAGACGCTGGAAGGTCTGGCGCACCGTGGATATACCGAAGGCTTCCTGCGTCGCCACACACATGACGACTATCAGAATTACGAATATGGTTTTTCTGTTTCCGAGCGCCAGCAATTTGTCGGTGAATTCACTGGCGAGCGCAAAGGTGAGCTGGCGGCAGTACTGGTGAAAAACAAATTCACCGTTGGTGATAGCCTGGAACTGATGACCCCGCAGGGTAATATCAATTTCACCCTCGAGCAGATGGAAAACGCCAAAGGCGAGGCAATGCCGGTCGCTCCAGGGGATGGCTACACTGTGTGGATGCCGGTACCGCAAGATATTGATCTGAACTATGCCTTGTTAATGCGTAATTTTGCCGGGGAATCCACGCGAAATCCGCATGCTAAGTAGTTAATTATGGATATTTTTCGGCGTTCGGAAGATTCTTAGAAACCGATCACATACCGTTTCGTTCATTAAGGGTATTATCTGTTTCGCTGAAAAACATAACCCATAAATGCTAGCTGTACCAGGAACCACCTCCTTAGCCTGCGTAATCTCCCTTACGCAGGCTTATTTTTTGCCTCTGCTCCATCCGTTACCCAATTTCAGGCGAAAAAAAACCGGGCATTTACGCCCGGTCTGTTATGAGATAAGAATTTAATGTGCTGCTTCCGGTTTATGCTTTTGCGCACTCTGGAAGCCATACGTCAGCTCATTTTTCTCTTTATCCAGCGCGACTGTCACCTGCCCACCATCCACAAGCGAACCGAACAGCAGTTCGTTTGCCAATGGTTTTTTCAGGTTGTCCTGGACTACACGCGTCATCGGGCGTGCGCCCATAGCGCGGTCATAGCCTTTCTCTGCCAGCCAGTCACGTGCTTCCTGACTCACTTCAAGAGAGACGCCTTTCTGATCCAGCTGAACCTGAAGTTCGACAATAAATTTATCCACAACCTGGTGAATGACCTCAGTAGAGAGATGATCAAACCAGATAATATTGTCGAGACGGTTACGGAACTCCGGCGTAAATACTTTTTTGATCTCGCCCATCGCATCAGTACTGTTGTCCTGATGAATAAGCCCAATCGATTTACGTTCAGTTTCACGCACCCCGGCGTTAGTGGTCATTACCAGCACCACGTTGCGGAAATCCGCTTTGCGCCCGTTGTTGTCAGTCAGCGTACCGTTATCCATCACCTGCAGCAGCAGGTTAAAGACATCCGGGTGCGCTTTTTCGATTTCATCCAGCAGCAGTACCGCATGTGGATGTTTAATCACCGCATCCGTTAACAAACCGCCCTGGTCAAATCCAACGTACCCCGGAGGCGCACCAATCAGGCGGCTGACGGTATGCCGCTCCATATATTCAGACATATCAAAACGCAGCAGTTCAATACCCAGCGCTTTGGACAGTTGCACCGTGACTTCGGTTTTACCGACGCCAGTCGGACCAGCAAACAAGAACGAACCGACAGGTTTATGCTCGTGACCAAGACCTGCACGACTCATCTTGATCGCTTCAGTCAGTGCCTCAATAGCTTTATCCTGCCCGAACACCAGCATTTTCAGGCGGTTGCCCAGATTTTTCAGCGTATCTCGATCGCTCTGCGAAACACTCTTCTCCGGGATCCGCGCAATGCGAGCCACGACGGACTCAATATCCGCTACGTTGACGGTTTTCTTGCGCTTGCTGACCGGCATCAGTCGCGCACGGGCGCCAGCTTCATCGATCACATCAATCGCTTTATCCGGCAGATGACGATCGTTGATATATTTCACCGCCAGCTCAACCGCTGCACGCACTGCTTTTGCGGTATAACGAACATCGTGGTGCGCTTCATATTTGGGTTTCAAACCGTTAATAATCTGCACGGTCTCTTCCACCGACGGTTCAGTAATATCGATTTTCTGGAAGCGACGCGCTAACGCACGGTCTTTCTCGAAAATATTGCTGAACTCCTGATAGGTGGTCGAACCGATCACGCGGATCTTACCGCTGGACAGCAGCGGTTTGATCAGATTTGCGGCGTCAACCTGGCCGCCAGATGCAGCCCCCGCACCTATAATGGTGTGGATCTCATCGATAAACAGAATACTGTTGGTATCCTGTTCCAGCTGTTTCAGCAGAGCTTTAAACCGTTTTTCAAAATCACCACGGTATTTGGTTCCCGCCAGCAGCGACCCAATATCCAGCGAGTAAAGCGTGCAGTCTGCCATGACTTCCGGCACGTCACCCTGGACAATACGCCAGGCGAGGCCTTCAGCAATCGCGGTTTTCCCGACGCCAGACTCACCCACCAGCAGCGGGTTGTTTTTACGGCGGCGGCACAGTACCTGAATGGCTCGCTCCAGCTCTTTTTCCCGGCCAATGAGCGGATCAATACCGCCCACGCGAGCAAGCTGGTTAAGGTTAGTGGTGAAGTTCTCCATACGGTCCTCCCCGCCAGCTTGTTCTTCGCTATTTGGCTGATTACCTGAATCAGAAGACTGACTCGGTTCGTCTTTGCGCGTGCCATGAGAAATAAAATTCACCACGTCCAGGCGACTGACTTCATGCTTACGCAGCAGATACGCCGCCTGAGATTCCTGCTCGCTGAAGATGGCAACCAGCACATTTGCGCCAGTGACTTCATTACGCCCGGAGGACTGAACATGAAAGACAGCACGTTGCAGTACACGCTGAAAACTCAGCGTCGGTTGCGTGTCGCGCTCTTCTTCGCTGGCAGGCAATACGGGTGTGGTTTGTTCAATGAAGGCTTCGAGTTCCTGACGGAGCGCCACCAAATCCACAGAACACGCTTCCAGCGCTTCGCGGGCCGATGGGTTACTGAGCAATGCCAGTAACAAGTGCTCGACGGTCATAAACTCATGTCGGTGCTCGCGCGCTCTGGCGAAAGCCATGTTTAAACTGAGTTCCAGTTCTTGATTGAGCATAGGCACCTCCCCCAATATTTATGCCTGCATTCAGGCTTTTTCCAGCGTACACAGCAACGGATGCTCGTTCTCCCTCGCATATTTGTTCACCATCGCAACTTTGGTCTCAGCCACTTCCGCGGTAAATACGCCGCAGATAGCTTTACCTTGATAGTGAACAGCAAGCATCAGTTGCGTTGCACGTTCTACATCATAAGAAAAGAATTTTTGTAACACGTCAATAACAAACTCCATCGGAGTGTAATCATCATTGACTAATATCACTTTATACATAGATGGCGGTTTTAGCGCGTCGCGCAATTTGTCTTCCGCCAGCAGGTCGAAATCCAACCAATCGTTCGTCTTACCCATTGTCAGTCGTCATCTTCAGTTACGGTTACCGGCAGAATAACTTGCCGCTGACAAGAGCCTATGCGCACAATCAATCTACCTCAAGTATTAGATAATTATCATCTATCAGTGTCATTCGCGACATCTGTCACAGAACCGACAATAGCGTTAACTGCTTCAAATTTTGATGCATTTTTACCCTATTCCACTAGCCTGACGCTTGACGCCCCGCCTGATTTCTCTAAATTGTAGTCTCGAGAGTTGGCGAGGTTTTGAACAGCCCCCACTCCGCCACCGGTTCATTCCATCTTACTTATATAAGATTTACGAAGGATGTCGAAGCATGGAAACGGGTACTGTTAAGTGGTTCAACAATGCCAAAGGGTTTGGTTTCATCTGCCCTGAAGGCGGTGGCGAAGATATCTTCGCCCATTACTCCACCATTCAGATGGATGGTTACAGAACGCTAAAAGCCGGACAGTCTGTCCAGTTTGATGTCCACCAGGGGCCAAAAGGCAATCACGCCAGCGTCATCGTGCCTGTCATTGAAGCAGAAGCTGTCGCATAGCTCTTCTGTCTCATTGTGTACATCCCGCAGACAAAATGCCAGCCCCGGAGGCTGGCATTTTTATTTCTTATGCAATACAACACGTTATTCACGCGCCAAAGCATCGACGGGATCAAGCCGCGCCGCATTACGCGCAGGCAGCCAGCCAAACAAAACGCCGGTCGCCGTTGAGCACAGGAAAGCCGTCAGCAGGGCAAAAGGAGAGAATCCAATTTCCCATCCAGGCAGAAAAAGTTGCAACGTAAAAGCGATTAGCATCGACAGGCTAATACCTAACGCCCCACCGACCAGACACACCAGCACTGCTTCAATTAAGAACTGCTGCAGCACATCACTGGCACGCGCACCAACCGCCATACGAATGCCAATTTCACGCGTTCGTTCAGTCACGGAAACCAGCATAATGTTCATCACGCCTATTCCGCCGACCACCAGGGAAATCACCGCAACCAGAGTCAGGAACAACTGTAAAGTACGTGTGGTTTTTTCGGCGGTTTTCAAGACGCCGTCCATGTTCCAGGTGAAGAAATCTTTTTTACCATGGCGCAACGACAACAGTCGGGTCAGTTGCTGCTCCGCCTGCGCGCTGTCGAAACCATCCTTAACACGCACGGTAATAGAGTTCAGCCACGATTGCCCCATGATCCGCCCGGACATGGTGCTGTAAGGCAACCAGACCCGCAGGATCTTGCTGCTGCCAAACATCGACTGCTTCTCTTCGGCGACCCCAATCACGGTGGCAGGCATATTTCCCACCAGGATAACTTCTCCCACTACCTGCGCTTTGTTGGGGAATAGCTGGCGTCGGGTATTGCTGTCAAGCACCACCACCTGTGCCCGACCATTTAACTGTTCTGCGTTAAAAGTGTTCCCTTCGCTAAACGTCATGCCATAAACGTTAAAGTAATCTCCACTAACGCCGTTCGCGCTGGCCGCCACGTCGATATTTCCATAACGCAGACGCAAATTCTTCGACACCGCAGGCGTAACGGAACTCACCCAGGGCTGCTTCTGAATAGCGACTAAGTCGTCATATTTCAGCGCCTGCTGATACTGTGGGTCATCATCACCGAAATCTTTGCCGGGGTAGATATCAATGGTGTTCGTCCCGATAGCGCGAATATCAGCCAGCACCAGCTGTTTTGCTGCGTCACCAACAACCACAATAGAGACCACAGAAGCAATACCGATGATAATGCCAAGCATGGTCAGCAGTGTACGCATCTTATTGGCGGCCATTGCCAGCCACGCCATGGTAAGCGCCTCACGAAAACCGCTGGCAAACTGACGCCAACCGGAGGCCGTCGTCACCGTCGGTTCCGCAATACCGCGCCCTGCAGAGGGTTTCTGTGACGGCGGATTACGCACGATTTCGCCATCACGAATTTCAATCACTCGCTCGGCCTGTGCAGCTACCTGCGGGTCGTGAGTTACGATAATCACCGTATGTCCACGATCGCGCAGCTGATGCAGAATAGCCATCACCTCTTCGCCAGAATGGCTGTCCAGCGCCCCGGTCGGTTCATCGGCCAGAATCACCTGTCCGCCATTCATCAGCGCACGCGCAATACTGACGCGCTGCTGCTGCCCACCGGAAAGCTGGGAAGGTTGATAGTCGACCCTGTCACCCAGTCCCAGTCGCTGGAGCAACTCCTGCGCTCGTGCCAACCGCTGCTTACGCTCGGTTCCGGCGTAGACCGCGGGTACCTCAACGTTTTGCGCTGCCGTCAAATGCGAGAGTAAATGATACCGCTGGAAGATGAAGCCGAAATGCTCACGCCGTAGTTGCGCTAACGCGTCGCTGTCCAGGGTGGAAACATCGCGCCCGGCAACCTGATACGTCCCGTTGGTAGGCTTGTCCAGACATCCCAGAATGTTCATCAGCGTCGATTTGCCCGAGCCAGAAGCCCCGACAATCGCCACCATTTCGCCGGCCTGGATGCTCAAGGAGACGTTCTTTAACACCTCGACCTGCCCTTCTCCTGACGGGTAACTGCGGCAGATATTGCTCAGCTCAAGCAATGCCGTCATTGCGCTGCTCCAGGTTTCGCCTCACCGATGATGACTTCATCCCCTTCTTCCAGCCCTTTTACAATCTCTACATCGGTGTCATTACGTGCGCCGATAGAGACCTCACGTTCCCGGGTCTCGCCGTTGCGCAACAGTCTGACGTTATAACGGTTGTTGCCAATAGGATCGCCAAGGGCCGCTAACGGGATTGTCAGCACATTTTTCACATCCGTTAGCTGAATATGAACCTGCGCGGTCATATCCAGACGCAGGATCCCTTTCGGGTTAGGCACTTCGAAGCGGGCGTAATAGAAAATAGCGTCATTCACTTTCTCTGGCGTTGGCAACACATCTTTGAGTGTACCTTCATAGCGCGTCTGCGGATCGCCCAGCACAGTAAACCAGGCCTTTTGCCCCGGATGCAGATGAATAACATCCGCCTCGGACACCTGCGCTTTTACCAGCATGGTGCTCATATCTGCCAGAGTCAGAATGTTTGGTGCCTGCTGTGCAGCAATCACGGTTTGCCCCTGCAGGGTGGTAATTTGGGTTACCTCACCGGCCATAGGAGCCACGATGCGGGTGTAATCGAGGTTAGTCTTTGCCGTATCAAGCGAGGCCTGATTACGCTTAATTTGTGCATCAATGGTGCCAATTTGCGCCTGTTTAACCGCCATTTCGGTAGCCGCAGTGTCGAGATCCTGCTGAGAAACAGCCTGTGTTTTCGCCAGCTGTTGCTGACGAGAAAGCGTTACCCGCGCCAGTTTCCATTCGGCTTCTGCCTGCAAACGCTGAGCGCGTAATTCCATGAGCGTCGCCTCAACCTCTTTGATCTGGTTTTGCGCCTGTTCAGGATCAATAACACCAAGCAGTTGATCTTTTTTTACTTTATCGCCAATCGCTACTGACAACGTTTTTAACTGCCCGCTCACCTGCGCACCTACGTCAACTTTGCGTAACGCATCCAGTTTCCCGGTTGCCAGTACGCTTTGCTGGAGATCGCCAGGTCGAACAATTAACGTCTGATACTGAGGTAATGGAGCATTAAGTGTTCTCCAAAGTGCAATCATCACCACAATAATAATGATGGCGATGAGAAAATACCGTTTTTTAATTTTTCCCTTGAGCTTCATAAAAATCCCAGTTTCCCCCAATACGTCCACCAGAGTGGAGTGATAAACATCAACGATAAATTAACAGGCGTTGAAAAGTTCAAAGAATAACAGAGTTATTGATGAATCGTTAAGATCCACCGTGCTGAAATTAGTACCAGCGTATCAATTGGATTGTTATTATGAGCCAGCTAACTGAAAGCACTTTTCATTCTGCAAAACCAGCAACTGGTTTTGGCCTTTTTTGCAACCTGACTACCGGTCATTGGCGACCCGGTAATTGTTGGGAAAAGCGAAGTTTTCGCCGTAAGTTTATGTGGCGCTCATTGCTGATACCACGACTGACTCGAGAATGGATGACTGAACTGGCACAGTGGCCAGACCTTGATAATTTACTCTCCCGCCAGCCGCGCTTGCCGGTGCGTTTACATCGCCCGTATCTTGCTAAAAATTTCGACCTGAAAATGCGTTTAGACGCGGTGCGCTTTCATTACCATGTTATCCGTAACGCATTTTTGCCCGCGGAGTTTAGTGCATTTTTAAGCAATGATGGATTGCAACTGGCGAAAATTGAAGGCAAAGACGGTGAAATATTCACTGTCGACATGATGATGTTCACTGCACTGGATAAAGAAGGGGAAAGTACAATTCTCATGCGTAATAGCGCCGGGGACATCCTGATTAAAATGACGTTCACACTGTGTAAGTACAATAAGAAAAGTACGCTCTTTATTGGCGGCGTACAGGGTAATGCTCAACTGCCGCATGAAGAAATTCAAAAAGCGACCAAATCATGCCATGGAATTTTTCCTAAGCGTATTGTAATGGAGGCTATTTGCCGCTTTGCGGAACAGCTTAATATCGAACAAGTTCTGGCTGTCAGTAATGAGCAACATATTTTTCGCAGCCCACGTTACCATGATAAAAACAAGGTTATTCTTTCTGACTATAATGCCTTTTGGGAGTCGGTAGGTGGAGAATGCGACAGCCACGGGTATTATCATATTCCACGCACGTTGGCTCGAAAAAACGAGGCAGATATTGCCAGTAAAAAACGCGCGGAATATCGCCGCCGCTATCAGTTACTGGACAATATACACGCTCAGTTATCGCTGATGTTCCGCCACTAATCAGCCCGCCCGCGCGCCAACCACAGCACGCGCGAAAACATTTTCCTGAGCAGGGTTGGTACGGCTTCAACGCCGCGTCGCCCTGCTTCCATCGCCACTTCAATCGCCAGATCCGGTTTTGACGAACGATGAATAGCTTTCGATATAATCTTGCGCATATTCATTGGTACATTTTCCGGAATTTGTGCCACCCGATGAAAGACGTCAGAGAATCCCTGTCGGTACATAAAGTGTTCCATATCCAGCGCAGGCAGTATGGTTAAATGCTCGCGTTCTTCTTCCCGATCGTTATTCAGCAAGCTGCGTACGGTAGCGGCGTACTTTTTGCCCGCTTCATCTCCATCGACCAACACATGCCACTCTATCCCCATACGCCGGGCAAACTTAACCAGCGGTTTAAGGCCTGACTGGGCGAACTCAATGACTTTAATGCCTTCGGCATCAAAGTGATGTCCGCACTGACGAGCCAGTTCGTTAATAACCCAGGTTTCCGTTTCCCCCTCCACCAGCAGCCAGCAGCGGGCAAACAACGACGACGCTCGATTAAAGCGAATATGGAACGCAATACGCCGTCCGTCTTCCGCACTCAAACCACCCGGCCCCAGCCGCCAGGCGGCAACGCGAGAGGATTCACGCACCAGACGGACAACATGCTCAACGGGCGTGAGAGACAACAATTCTCCGGAGTTGGTGGTCGCCACACGCTGCAGAGGAAGTAGATTCAGCAACTGCCAGGCGACAGAGAGCATAATAGGATGCAACCGTGTTTCTGGATCTTCTACCAGCAACAAAGGACGGGCATCTTTATCCAGCCTAAGTGTGCCTTTAGCCTGTAACAGGGTCGAAAAAAGCCCCAAAAGGATCACGCGGTGCGTACGTCCTCCAGGCTTATCAATCATGCGGTTAATAATGTCCAGATAACGCCAGCTACGTTGTTCGTTATTGGATCGCCGACGCATCAGACGATAACGTGACTGACTAGATCCCTGCTCAGAAAAATAGTGCTCCAGCAGTTGAACCATGGCTGAAAGCCCCTGGCGAATCTGTCCATCCGTCAAATTTTGTGGACGGTTAGCGAGTTCGCGCGCCAGAAAATCCAGTTGACGGGCGGTGACTTCAACATCGGCCATATCTGGCACCGTACCGTTGCGGATCCGCCGCATAAAACGCGCATCACGCAGACGTAGAACCGGCATCAGGCGGACGAGATGGCGGGCCTGGTCGTTAATATCGTCGATGGGTAAAGGATGGCCTGCGCCATCAAGGAAGCTGCGCAGCGTCAGGACACTACCATCATCCGCACACTCTCCTTCCAGCCGATAGAAAATACGGTGATAGTTATCCGAACATGGGGACCAGCATGCTTCCAGCGGACGGTACCGACGTACCCGATGGCGGCCCGGTTGAGATTCGCGAAACGTCAGAATAATGTGCAAATGATGTTCCCGCCCCTGGACATCACCCGGTGGGAACCAAAAGTCTTCGCGATCAAAATGGTATAAATCCGACTCAGGTGACAACAACAGGGTTAATGCATCCAGCAGGCTGGATTTACCCCACGCGTTCTCCCCAATCAGCACGTTGTTTTGCTCCAGCACCAACGACAGCCGATTAATACCACGAAACCCAACAATCTCAACGCGTTCGAGAATCATATAGCCTCCGGAAATGCTAACTTTTTCCTTCAAGTTATCAGGAGTATAACGGCAAGCAGGCACTCAGGACACCCGATATCACCCAAACCGAAACCGGGGGAACTAAAAAACATAAGAATATTCTTCTTAAAATTTACAATGAATATTATTTCAGGGCACAACAATCCGCTTAATGTAATTAAACGATACCTTATCTACATCAAATCCAAAAAGGATTGACGTCGCATTGCCTTAAATCAAATTTTTTTATTAATTTAAGTGGCGAAGGGATGATGTTTTTTTCTAAAATATACGCTCTTTAATCATCGCCCCTTTTAGCGATGAATAACCGGGTACGACAACGAACCCGGAACTTTTAATTGAGGTGGTTATGTTCAGGAAATTAGCAGCCGAATTCTTCGGTACATTCTGGCTTGTTTTTGGTGGATGTGGGAGTGCCGTGCTGGCCGCAGCATTCCCTGAGTTAGGTATTGGATTTGCCGGTGTTGCGCTGGCCTTCGGTCTCACTGTTTTGACAATGGCATTTGCCGTCGGTCATATTTCAGGCGGACATTTTAACCCAGCAGTGACATTCGGTTTATGGGCTGGTGGTCGCTTTCCGGCAAAAGACGTTATTGGTTATGTTGTTGCCCAAGTCGTGGGCGGTATTGTTGCGGCAGCTGTGCTGTATCTTATTGCCAGCGGTAAAGCAGGCTTCGATGCTACAGCCAGTGGGTTTGCGTCAAACGGCTACGGTGAACATTCTCCGGGCGGCTATTCGATGCTTTCTGCTATCGTTATTGAAATCGTTCTGACCGCAGGTTTCTTACTGGTTATCCACGGTGCTACCGATAAACATGCTCCGGCAGGTTTCGCACCCATTGCTATTGGTCTTGCGTTAACGCTGATTCACCTGATCAGCATTCCGGTCACCAACACATCCGTAAACCCGGCACGTAGTACCGCCGTTGCCCTCTTCCAGGGCGGCTGGGCGCTAGAACAACTGTGGCTGTTCTGGGTCATGCCGATTATCGGTGGGGTTCTCGGTGGACTTATTTATCGCACCCTGCTGGAAAAACGCGATTAATCCCACGTAGGCCATAGTGTCAGGTGGCAGTGTCTTACCTGACCTACAGTTCACTGCAATATGTAAGCCGGGTAGGCATCAGCGCCACCCGGCTTTTTTTGTAACTTTACCTGAAAGCTTTTATTGGGTAGTGTCATTGCGCTGCTTCACATATAAAGGACCCGGTTGTTCATGTTTTCAGGACTGTTAATCATTCTGGTCCCACTTATTGTGGGTTATCTGATTCCGCTTCGGCACAGGGCTGCTTTAAAACTCATTAATCGCCTGCTGAGTTGGATCGTCTACCTTATTCTCTTCTTTATGGGCATCAGCCTGGCGTTTCTGGATAATCTCGCCAGTAATCTGTTATCCATTCTTCATTATTCTGCCGTCAGTATTACGGTCATTCTGCTATGTAACATTGCGGCGCTACTGTGGCTGGAACGTGCACTGCCCTGGCGACACAACCACCAGCAAGAAAAGTTACCTTCGCGAATTGCAATGGCACTTGAGTCGCTACAACTTTGTGGTGTCGTTGTCCTGGGTTTTCTGCTCGGGCTTACCGGGTTTTCAATGCTGCAGCACGCAACCGAAGCCAGCGAATATACGCTGATCTTTTTATTGTTCCTCGTGGGAATTCAATTGCGCAACAGCGGCATGACCTTAAAACAGATTGTGCTGAACCGCAGAGGCATGATTGTTGCCGTCGTCGTGGTTGCCAGTTCGCTGCTGGGTGGAGTCATCAATGCACTCATCCTCGGTCTACCGATGAAAACGTCACTGGCGATGGCATCGGGATTTGGCTGGTATTCCCTTTCCGGTATTTTGTTGACCGAATCGTTCGGGCCGGTTATCGGCAGCGCCGCTTTCTTTAACGATCTGGCGCGCGAACTGATTGCCATTATGTTAATTCCGGGATTAGTTGGCCGCAGTCGATCCACCGCCTTAGGACTCTGCGGTGCGACATCAATGGATTTCACCCTGCCCGTTTTACAACGTAGCGGTGGTCTGGAGATGGTTCCAGCTGCAATCGTTCACGGCTTTATTCTGAGTTTACTGGTGCCTCTGTTGATGGCATTTTTCTCCGCCTGATATACAGACAAATACCTCTCTGGCGGTAGTCAGCTACCGCCAAAATTGCGCTAAATCAATCTCCCTGCAAGTTGTATTAGAAATCCCTTTAATCCCTGCGCGCGCAGGCATAACCTTAAACATGTATATTAAATATAACTTTAAAAGGTGTGACCATGTTTTGTGTGCAATGTGAACAAACCATCCGTACTCCGGCAGGGAACGGCTGCTCTTACGCGCAGGGTATGTGCGGTAAGACAGCGGAGACCTCCGATCTGCAGGATCTGCTGATTGCTTCCCTACAAGGTCTGTCTGCATGGGCGGTTAAAGCGCGTGAATACGGCATCATCGACCATGAAGTTGATAATTTTGCTCCGCGCGCGTTCTTCTCCACGCTGACCAACGTAAACTTCGACTCCCCACGTATTGTCGGCTATGCTCGCGAAGCTATCGCCATGCGTGACGCACTGAAAGCACAATGTCTGAATATTGATGCTAACGCGACTGTCGATAACCCGATGGCTGACCTGCAACTGGTCAGCGACGATCTGGGTGACCTGCAACGTCAGGCAGCGGAATTTACCCCGAATAAAGACAAAGCGACCATTGGCGAGAACATTCTCGGCCTGCGTCTGCTTTGCCTGTACGGCCTGAAAGGTGCGGCAGCCTACATGGAACACGCACATGTTCTGGGTCAGTACGACAACGATATCTACGCTCAGTACCACAAAATCATGGCATGGCTGGGTACCTGGCCTTCCGATATGAACGCTCTGCTGGAGTGCTCTATGGAAATAGGCCAGATGAACTTCAAAGTGATGAGCATCCTGGATGCCGGTGAAACTACCAAATACGGTCACCCGACACCGACTCAGGTCAACGTGAAAGCGACCGAAGGGAAATGCATTCTGATCTCTGGTCATGACCTGAAAGATCTGTATAACCTGCTGGAGCAGACCGAAGGCACCGGCGTTAACGTCTACACCCACGGTGAAATGCTGCCAGCGCACGGTTACCCGGAGCTGCGTAAATTCAAACACCTGATCGGTAACTACGGCAGTGGCTGGCAGAAC
This sequence comes from Citrobacter sp. Marseille-Q5395, assembly GCF_947057495.1. Taxonomy (NCBI): domain Bacteria; kingdom Pseudomonadati; phylum Pseudomonadota; class Gammaproteobacteria; order Enterobacterales; family Enterobacteriaceae; genus Citrobacter; species Citrobacter sp. Marseille-Q5395. The sequence goes on from NZ_CAMSEL010000007.1 coordinate 83,304, forward strand.
CAGCAGGTGGAATTCGCCCGCTTCCCAGGTCCAATCGTAATGACCTCTAACTGCATCATCGACCCGACCGTTGGCGCATACGACGACCGTATCTGGACTCGTAGCATCGTCGGTTGGCCGGGCGTGAGCCATCTGGAAGGCGACGACTTCGGTCCGGTTATCGCTCAGGCGCAGCAAATGGCGGGCTTCCCGTACAGCGAAATTCCACACCTGATCACCGTCGGTTTCGGTCGTCAGACGTTGCTGGGCGCAGCTGATACCCTGATCGACCTGGTGAGCCGCGAAAAACTGCGTCACATCTTCCTGGTTGGCGGCTGCGACGGCGCCCGTGGTGAACGTAACTACTTCACCGACTTCGCCACCAGCGTACCGGACGACTGCCTGATCCTGACCCTGGCCTGTGGTAAATACCGTTTCAACAAACTGGACTTCGGCGATATTGAAGGTCTGCCACGTCTGGTCGACGCCGGTCAGTGTAACGATGCTTACTCTGCCATCATCCTGGCGGTAACCCTGGCGGAAAAACTGGGCTGTGGCGTCAATGACCTGCCGCTGTCTCTGGTGCTCTCCTGGTTCGAACAGAAAGCGATTGTAATTCTGCTGACCCTGCTGTCCCTGGGTGTGAAAAACATCGTCACTGGCCCAACTGCACCTGGCTTCTTCACGCCGGATCTGCTGGCTGTACTCAACGAGAAATTCGGTCTGCGTTCTGTGACCACCGTTGAAGAAGACATGAAGCAGCTGCTGAGCGCGTAAGGAGTAGAGAATGACAATGCCAACCCATCAGTGCCCGTGGCGGATGCAGGTTCATCACATCCATCAGGAAACGCCGGATGTATGGACAATTTCGTTGCTATGCCACGACTATTACCCATATCGTGCCGGGCAGTATGCACTGGTCAGCGTACGTAACTCAGCGGATACGCTGCGTGCTTACACCCTCTCCTCAACACCGGGCGTTAGCGAATACATCACGCTGACTATTCGGCGGATTGACGACGGTGCAGGTTCTCAGTGGTTAACCCGTGACGTGAAGCGCGGCGACTACATCTGGCTGTCCGATGCCATGGGTGAATTCACCTGTGAAGATAAAGCGGAAGACAAGTTCCTGATGCTGGCTGCTGGCTGTGGTGTTACGCCAATCATGTCAATGCGTCGCTGGTTGGCAAAGTATCGTCCGCAGGCCGATGTACAGGTGATCTTTAACGTCCGTTCGCCGGAAGATGTCATTTTTGCCGACGAATGGCGTGAGTATCCGGTCACGTTAGTCGCCGAAAACAATGCTACCCATGGCTTTGTTTCCGGCCGACTGACAACCGAACTACTGAAGAGCGTACCGGACCTGACCGCACGTACCGTAATGACCTGCGGCCCGGCGCCGTACATGGATCTGGTTGAAAAAGAAGTGAAAGCGCTTGGCGTGACGCGCTTCTTTAAAGAGCAGTTCTTCACTCCGGTCGCGGAAGCCGCCACCAGCGGTCTGAAGTTCACCAAGTTACAACCGGCAAAAGAGTTTTATGCACCGGTTGGCACGACCCTTCTGGAAGCGCTGGAAAGCAACAGCGTGCCGATCGTCGCCGCATGCCGTGCGGGCGTATGCGGCTGCTGTAAAACCAAAGTCGTTGATGGTAACTACACGGTCTCCAGCACCATGACGCTGACTGACGCGGAAATTGCTGAAGGTTATGTACTGGCCTGCTCCTGCCATCCGCAAGGTGATCTGGTACTTGCATAATCATTAATAGCCGGATGACACTGAGCTTATCCGTCCTACAAGAACAACCGTAGGACGGACAAGCTGTTTATGTTGTCATCCGACTATTTTTTACCGCCAGGCCGAGTTGCCACCCAACGCATATCTCCCCGCACCTAAAAATGCCACTGCCAGCGCACCAATAAAAAAATACACCAGGCTTTCAATCGCCCATGCGCCGGTTTTGTCCAGCGACCAGGTCTCCCCCATCCCGACCATCAGCCATGCTACAACCATCGTAAACGCCAGCCCTAACGCCGCCGGACGCGTCAGAATACCGAGAATAATCAGGCAAGGAGCAACCACCTCCCCCAACAAAACACCGTAAGCGATGAAACCCGGGAATCCCTTAGCGATCAACATGCCGCTGATACCATCAATACCCGCAAAAAGCTTATGCAAGCCGTGAAACAGCATCAGTCCCCCAACGGCAAGGCGTAACAAAAACTTGCCAAAGTCTTCATGAGTCAGCATCCGATTCACTGCATTTAATAGGCTCGTAAACATTTGAATTTATTCCTTGTTTTACCATGTCTGCTCTCAAACTACGCTTTATCTATCTGAAAAGAAAGCTGCCGAAAATCAGGGGGAATGAGAAGCATAACTATTATCTTCATCTAAACTTGTAACCGGTATCACATTAAAGGAGATGGAAAACCATGAAACAAACGGTTGCTGCGTTTATTGCTAAAACCCTCGAACAAGCTGGGGTAAAACGCATTTGGGGTGTAACAGGAGACTCACTGAATGGCCTGAGTGATAGTCTGAATCGTATGGGAACGATTGACTGGATGCCAACCCGGCATGAAGAGGTTGCGGCCTTTGCCGCAGGTGCAGAAGCACAACTGACTGGTGAACTGGCGGTGTGTGCCGGTTCATGTGGGCCGGGAAACCTGCACCTGATTAACGGCCTGTTTGATTGCCACCGTAACCACGTCCCGGTGCTGGCGATTGCCGCGCATATTCCCTCCAGTGAAATCGGCAGTGGTTATTTTCAGGAGACCCACCCGCAAGAGTTGTTCCGTGAATGTAGCCACTATTGCGAGCTGGTTTCCAGCCCTGAACAGATCCCGCAGGTACTGGCAATTGCCATGCGTAAAGCGGTGTTAAACCGCGGCGTTTCCGTGGTCGTTCTACCAGGTGACGTGGCATTAAAACCGGCCCCTGAAAGCGCCAGTACACACTGGTACCACGCGCCGTTACCGGTGGTGACCCCAGCAGAAGAAGAGATTAAAAAGCTGGCGCAACTGCTACGCTATTCCAGCAATATCGCGTTGATGTGCGGCAGTGGTTGCGCTGGTGCGCATAAAGAACTGGTCGAGTTTGCTGCGAAAATCAAAGCACCGATTGTTCATGCCCTGCGCGGGAAAGAGCACATTGAATATGACAATCCGTACGATGTCGGCATGACCGGGCTAATTGGCTTTTCATCAGGTTTTCATACCATGATGAATGCCGACACGCTGATCTTACTCGGCACCCAGTTCCCCTATCGTCCCTTCTACCCAACCGACGCCAAAATTATTCAGATTGATATCAATCCGGCGAGCATTGGCGCGCACAGTAAAGTCGATATGGCGCTGGTGGGTGATATTAAATCCACACTTAGCGCCCTGCTACCGCTGGTGGAAGAAAAAACCGACCGGCAGTTTTTGGATAAAGCACTGGAACACTATCGTGATGCACGCAAAGGCCTGGATGATTTAGCCAAACCCAGCGATAAAGCCATACATCCGCAGTATCTGGCGCAACAGATCAGTCATTTCGCCGCCGACGACGCCATCTTTACCTGCGATGTCGGCACGCCTACCGTATGGGCAGCTCGCTATCTGAAAATGAACGGTAAGCGCCGTCTGCTTGGTTCGTTTAATCACGGATCAATGGCGAATGCTATGCCACAGGCGTTAGGCGCTCAGGCGACAGAACCAGGACGCCAGGTAGTCGCAATGTGCGGCGACGGTGGGTTCAGCATGCTGATGGGAGATTTTCTTTCAGTCGTGCAGATGAAACTGCCAGTGAAGATTATCGTTTTTAACAATAGCGTGCTGGGATTTGTGGCGATGGAGATGAAGGCCGGCGGCTACCTGACTGACGGTACTGAACTGCACGATACCAACTTCGCGCGCATTGCCGAAGCATGTGGGATCACCGGCATTCGCGTGGAAAAATCATCAGACGTAGATGAGGCACTACAAAGGGCAATGTCGATTGATGGCCCGGTGCTGGTTGACGTGGTTGTAGCGAAAGAAGAACTGGCAATTCCACCACAAATCAAGCTCGAACAGGCTAAAGGTTTTAGCCTGTATATGTTGCGCGCGATCATCAGCGGACGCGGTGATGAAGTGATCGAACTGGCGAAAACCAACTGGCTCAGGTAAAACAGAGGGCATTACCTCACACTACAAGGAATGCCCGTGATCGATTTACGCAGTGATACCGTTACCCGGCCGAGCCGTGCCATGCTCGAAGCAATGATGACCGCCCCGGTCGGGGACGACGTGTACGGGGACGACCCTACCGTCAATGCACTTCAACAATATGCCGCTGAGCTTTCAGGCAAAGAAGCGGCGATTTTCTTACCTACCGGCACTCAGGCAAATCTGGTTGCGCTACTCAGTCACTGCCAACGCGGTGAAGAGTACATTGCAGGCCAGGGGGCGCATAACTATTTATACGAAGCCGGTGGTGCCGCAGTGCTGGGCAGTATTCAGCCGCAGCCTATCGACGCAGCACCAGACGGCTCTCTTCCATTGGATAAAGTTGCTGCCAAAATCAAAGCAGACGATATCCATTTTGCCCGCACACGCCTGCTCAGTCTGGAAAATACCCACAACGGTAAAGTGCTGCCGCGCGAGTATTTAAAGGATGCCTGGGACTTCACCCGCGAACGAAATCTTGCGCTACACGTTGACGGCGCACGTATTTTTAACGCTGTCGTTGCCTACGGATGTGAGCTGAAAGAGATCACCCAGTATTGCGACTCGTTCACCATTTGCCTCTCCAAGGGTCTGGGAACGCCGGTCGGCTCACTGTTAGTCGGTAGCCAGGACTACATCAAACGCGCCATTCGCTGGCGTAAAATGACCGGCGGCGGGATGCGTCAGGCTGGTATTCTGGCGGCTGCCGGCCTGTACGCGCTTAAAAATAACGTTGCGCGTTTGCAGGACGATCATGACAACGCGGCCTGGATGGCAGAGCAACTACGAGAAGCTGGCGCTGACGTGATGCGTCACGACACCAATATGCTGTTTGTCCGTGTCGGTGAAGAGCATGCTGCCGCGCTGGGCGAGTATATGAAATCGAAAGACGTTCTGATTAACGCCTCGCCAATTGTACGTCTGGTAATGCATCTGGACGTCTCGCGTGAGCAACTTGCTGAAGTCGCCGCTCACTGGCGCACATTCTTAAACCGCTAAGGAGACAGGCGTGCCGCAACGGATTTTGGTACTTGGCGCCAGTGGTTACATTGGTCAGCATCTGGTTCAGGCGCTCAGCCAGCAAGGGCATCAGGTGCTGGCTGCGGCACGTCGCATTGAGCGACTGGAAAAACAGCAGCTGGCTAACGTCAGTTGCCATAAAGTCGATTTAAACTGGCCGGATAACCTGACGTCTCTTCTGGCTGGGGTCGATACTGTCTATTATCTGGTTCATGGCATGGGCGAAGGTGGCGATTTTATCGCTCATGAACGTCAGGTCGCGCTGAATGTCCGTGATGCGTTGCGTAACACCCCGGTCAAACAGCTTATTTTCCTGAGTTCATTACAGGCTCCCAAACATGAACAGTCCGATCACTTGCGCGCACGCCAGATAACGGCGGACACACTGCGAGAATCCGGTGTGCCGGTAACTGAGCTACGGGCTGGCATAATCGTGGGGGCTGGTTCAGCAGCCTTTGAGGTGATGCGCGACATGGTCTACAACCTGCCGGTGCTGACTCCCCCCCGCTGGGTACGCTCACGCACCACACCAATTGCGCTGGAAAACCTGCTGCATTACCTGGTGGCATTGCTGGATCACCCAACAAGCGAACATCGTGTGCTCGAAGCCGCAGGGCCACAGGTATTAAGTTACCAGGAGCAATTCGAGCATTTTATGGCCGTCAGCGGCAAGCATCGCCTGCTTATTCCCATCCCCTTTCCTACCCGTTGGATCTCGGTCTGGTTTTTAAATGTGATTACCTCAGTTCCGCCGAACACCGCAAAAGCGCTGATACAAGGGCTGAAACACGATCTTCTGGCTGATGACACCGCGCTACGGTTGCTTATTCCGCAACAATTGATTGCGTTTGACGATGCGGTACGCAGTACGCTCAAAGAAGAAGAGAAGCTGGTCAACTCCAGCGACTGGGGTTACGACGCCCAGGCATTCGCACGCTGGCGTCCTGAATACGGCTATTTTGCCAAACAGGCCGGTTTTAGCGTCGAAACGTCTGCCAGCCGGAAAGCGCTGTGGCAGGTAGTAAACCGGCTCGGCGGTAAGGAAGGTTATTTCTTTGGCAATATATTGTGGAAAACGCGTGCAGCACTGGACCTGCTGGTAGGCCATAAGCTGGCGAAAGGTCGACCCGAACACCCGATTTTACAGGTCGGCGATACCGTTGATAGCTGGAAAGTCATTATTGTAGAGCCGGAAAAACAGCTCACCCTGCTGTTTGGAATGAAAGCTCCAGGACTTGGCCGCCTGAGCTTTACGCTGGAAGATAAAGGCGATCACCGCCGTATAGACGTTCGCGCCTGGTGGCATCCACATGGTATGCCAGGCCTCTTCTATTGGTTGCTGATGATCCCGGCTCACCTGTTCATTTTCAGGGGGATGGCGAAGCGTATCGCCAAACTTGCAGAACAAATCACAGACTAAAGACAAAAAGAGGCTGTATTCTTTCACGTTTCCCATTGCATACAGTCGTATTTCACGGAAGAATGCGCGTGAAGTTCTATTAAACACAGCGGATTGATATGAAGGTACTGGTTACCGGAGCCACCAGCGGCTTAGGCCGAAACGCGGTTGAGTTTTTACGCAACAAAGGCATCAGCGTCAGAGCCACCGGTCGCAACGAAGCGATGGGTAAGCTGCTGGAGAAAATGGGCGCAGAATTTGTGCATGCAGATTTGACCGAACTGGTCTCTTCGCAGGCAAAAGTGATGCTCGCAGGCATCGACACGCTGTGGCACTGCTCCAGTTTTACCTCGCCGTGGGGAACACAAGAAGCGTTCGATCTGGCCAACGTCCGTGCGACCCGTCGTCTGGGCGAATGGGCCGTCGCCTGGGGCGTGCGTAACTTTATTCATATCTCCTCCCCGTCGCTCTATTTTGATTATCACCACCATCGCGATATTAAAGAGGACTTCCGTCCACACCGTTTCGCCAACGAATTCGCCCGTAGTAAAGCGGCTGGTGAAGACGTTATTGCGCTGTTGGCCCAGGCCAACCCGCAGACCCGCTTTACAGTGCTTCGTCCGCAAAGCCTGTTCGGCCCTCACGATAAAGTTTTTATCCCCCGCCTGGCACACATGATGCATCACTACGGCAGCATCCTTTTGCCACACGGTGGCAGTGCGCTGGTGGATATGACCTATTATGAAAATGCGGTTCACGCAATGTGGCTGGTAAGTCAGGAAACCTGCGATAACCTGCCGTCGGGTCGTGCGTATAACATTACCAATGGTGAGCATCGTACCCTGCGCAGTATCGTGCAAAAACTTATCGACGAGCTCAATATTGATTGCCGTATTCGCTCAGTGCCCTATCCGATGCTGGACATGATTGCCCGCAGCATGGAGCGTCTTGGTAACAAATCGGCTAAAGAACCTAAACTCACTCACTACGGCGTTTCAAAGCTGAATTTTGACTTTACGCTGGATACCACTCGCGCCCAGGAAGAGTTAGGCTATCAGCCCGTTGTGACGCTGGATGAAGGAATTGAGCGTACCGCGGCCTGGCTGCGCGACCACGGTAAGCTACCGCGTTAATCCTGCCCGTATTTCTCCAGTAGCGCTTCGGCAATCGCCTGAGTTTCTGCATCCGCCACGCCGTTCCACAACGCCGGGCGGAAGTGCATCTGAAACGCCATAATCAACCGCTGCTGCTCGCGTGACGTCATTTCCGGTTTTACCTCATAGCCATAACGCGACAGCAGATCGAGTAACGATGCCGTTTCAACTAACTCATGAGGTGCGCGTCCGCCGAGATAAAACATCACGCGCTGCGCATCCGGCCATGCGCCAATCCCCTGTGCCGCCAGTTCACGCCACGGAAACAGGGGACCAGGATCGTCTTTGCGCTGCGGCGCAACATCCGCATGTGCCACCACGTTTTGTGGTTTGATGTCGTAGCGAGCAATGATTTCCTTCGCCAGAGGGATCAATGCCTGAATCTGCGCGGGCTCAAACGGGGCAAAATACTTTATGCCTGCCGATTTCTGCCAGCCACGGTTTTCCAGTTCAATACCAATCGACGTATCGTTAATACGTGTGGCGCCACGCCAGAAACTAATCCCCGCATGCCACGCCAGATCTTTCTCCGGAACCAGTTGCCAGATACGCGGCTTTCCGTGGTACAGCGGCGGTATCGCCGGGATCAGATAGTGCGAACTGACGTTTTTATCCGTCAGCGTCGCCAGAGAAGAGTCAAAATCGTCTGCCGTATAGTGGATAACCAGCACTTTTATCCGCGGATACGCCGCCTGAGCCTGACGGCGGGTATCCAGTTGATACCCGTCTTTATCAACAATACCTTTCTCACCGGCACACCCTGCCAATAGCAGGGTAAACATCAGCAGACATAACAAACGTTTCATCGGCGAGTTTTCACCGCAGTACCACTTACGCTCACCATCAACATGCTGCCGTCTTTACCTACAGTTTCGTAGTCAATATCGATACCGACGACCGCGTCCGCACCCAGCGCTTTCGCCTGTTCCCCCAGCTCCTGAAAGGCAATTTCTCGCGCTTTTCGCAACTCTTTTTCATACGCGCCGGAGCGCCCCCCGACAATATCACGAATGCCCGCAAAGAAATCACGGAAGATATTTGCGCCCAGAATAGCTTCACCAGTTACCACACCGCAGTATTCCACGATGCTCTGCCCTTCAAGCGTAGGGGTAGTCGAAAACTGCATGGTTAATCTCCTTAATGCGCTAAGCGTGCGATCTCAAAAGTATTCTCAAACCTATACACTATCATTGAAAATGATGTGATTGTATATTTTTCAAAACGACAAAAAGCACGTCCAGAAGTCGATTACCTTTCAGCAAATTATATAAATTTCAAATCAATATATTTGATTTTTTTGAGCTCGATGCTGTCTCAATAAACAATTTTCCTCCCAATAGTTTCCCTGTTTTTTTGTATTGATATCTTATGAAGAAAAAGCAAATGAGCTTATCTACCCAAGGGCCTTTCCCTGCTGTTGTAAGTGATACATAATTGACTGTTTTTCAAACACTACACCGTAGTCTTTATGGTAACTCTTCTGAAGCGAGAGGGAATTCTTTATGAGTGTGCCGCAAACCAAATCTGAACTACTTTTCGCTATTGATAAAAATTTCAGTAAATTAATGAGTTACCTTAGCGCAATCCCTCCCGAGTTAACTGCGGATAGCTCGATGGAGGGACATGCCAAAGGGACAGAAATGAGCGTTCATGACCTGGTTTCATACCTGCTCGGATGGAACGCCCTGGTTGTAAAGTGGATCACTTCTGACGCGAAAGGGATGCCCGTCGACTTTCCTGAGACGGGCTATAAATGGAATCAGCTTGGTCTTTTAGCGCAGAAATTCTACTCAGATTACAGTGAGTTGAGCTATAGCTCATTAGTAACCGAGCTTCAGGCCGTAAAAAATGAAATTGTGAAGCTTATTGATGAGCGCTCTAATGACATTTTGTATGGAAAACCATGGTACACAAAATGGACAATGGGAAGGATGATCTCCTTTAATACATCTTCACCTTATGCCAATGCTAATGGAAGATTAAGAAAATGGGCCAAAAATAAGAATATCAGCTTAAAGTAAACATCTGCGCAAAATAGCATGGATGAAAAATTATCCTGCCCCCCTATTTACAAATACCCAACTGGATGCAATATCAGTAACGTACACTTGCCCGGGTACCAAAGGCTGACATAATTTATATGTCGATTTAATTGATATGTAATGTTGTAACAGGTGAAGTAATGAGCAATCTGAACCCATGCATGACATGTGGCGCGTGTTGTGCATTTTTTCGTGTTTCTTTCTATTGGTCTGAAGGTGATGATGCTGATGGTGTAGTGCCAGCCCAATTAACCGAACAGGTATCCCCTTTCCTGCGCTGTATGACAGGCACTAACCAACCCCGCCCCCGCTGCGTTGCCCTTTGTGGAACGCCAGGACAATCTGCCCACTGTACTATTTATGAAAACAGGCCTACTACATGTAGAGAGTTTGCCATGACTGGTGAAAATGGTGGTGTGAATGAAGCGTGTAATCGTGCAAGGACATATTACGGACTCCCCCCACTTTGAACGTGGCTCCCCAGGGAGCGAGCAAAAACAATGCCTTAATCAATTATGCTATCATTGAAAAGATATGATTCATTATCGCTGTTGTAGAACGCTCATACTCTGAATCGTTCGAGCGCCGGTCACGCTGCTACGCAGTGACCGGGATGAGCGAGTATAGCCAACGCATCAGCAACTTGAAATATAACGAGTATATAAGGAAATCATTATGCGCTACTCAAAACTCTCTCTGCTGGTTCCATGTGCACTACTTCTCAGCGCCTGTACGACGGTGACTCCGGCCTATAAAGACAATGGTCCGCGTAGCGGCGCATGTGTGGAAGGTGGGCCGGACAGCGTGGCACAGCAATTCTATGATTACCGCATTCAGCATCGTAACAATGATATGACCGCCCTTCGTCCGTACCTGAGCGACAATCTGGCGAAACTGCTGACCGATGCCAGCCGCGACAACACGCACCGCGAACTGTTTAACAGCGATCTTTTCTCCAGCCGCACCACATTACCGGATAGCGCCAGCGTTGCCAGTGCATCGACCATTCCGAATAGTGATGCACGCAACATTCCACTGCGCGTAGAGCTTAAACAAGGGAATCAGACCTGGCGTGATGAAGTGCTGATGATCCGTGAAGGCCAGTGCTGGGTTGTGGACGATGTACGCTATCTCGGAGGCAGCGTACACGCGCCAGCCGGGACGCTGCGCCAGTCCATCGAAAATCGCTAATTACCACCATTCAACAGCTTAAATCATAACCCCCATAAATTGTCTGGCATTCTGCATAGAATGCCGACAATTATTCTTGCCCACTGGTGACCCCGCTATTTTGTGCTATGTTTAGATAAGAATGCGGTTTACATTTAACTTTTAACGCATAAATATTGCATAACTATTCTGTCAAAGGTAGTATCTGCGGCTTCAATAGCTATCAGACTGCCAGTATACGAGTGTCAATGAGTATTCAATTAAACGGCATTAACTGCTTCTACGGCGCCCATCAGGCGCTGTTCGATATCACGCTGGATTGCCCTCAGGGTGAAACACTGGTGTTACTTGGCCCAAGTGGAGCCGGGAAAAGCTCGCTACTGCGCGTACTCAATCTGCTTGAGATGCCGCGCTCGGGCACGCTCTCTATTGCGGGCAACCGTTTCGACTTCACGAAAACCCCTTCCGATAAAGCCATTCGTGAGCTGCGTCAGAACGTGGGTATGGTTTTCCAGCAATACAATCTTTGGCCGCATCTCACAGTGCAGCAAAACCTGATTGAAGCGCCCTGCCGCGTACTCGGTCTGACGAAAGAAAAAGCGCTGGCACGTGCCGAGAAACTGCTGGAACGTCTGCGCCTCAAGCCTTACAGCGATCGTTACCCACTGCATCTTTCAGGCGGTCAGCAACAGCGTGTGGCCATTGCTCGTGCGTTGATGATGGAGCCGCAAGTACTGCTGTTTGATGAGCCTACCGCGGCGCTTGATCCGGAAATTACGGCACAAATCGTCAGCATCATCCGTGAGCTGGCTGAAACCAACATTACTCAGGTGATCGTCACCCATGAAGTGGAAGTTGCACGTAAAACTGCCAGTCGTGTGGTGTATATGGAAAACGGTCATATCGTAGAGTTTGGGGATGCGAGCTGCTTTGCCAACCCGCAAACCGAAGCGTTTAAAAACTATCTCTCTCACTAAGATTCGGGACAATGACAATGAAAAAAGTTCTGATTGCCGCGCTAATCGCAGGTTTTAGCCTTTCCGCTACCGCAGCCCAAACTATTCGTTTTGCTACAGAAGCGTCTTATCCTCCGTTTGAATCCATCGATGCTAATAATAAGATCGTGGGCTTTGACGTTGATCTGGCGAATGCGCTGTGTAAAGAGATTGACGCTACCTGTACGTTCACTAACCAGGCGTTCGACAGCCTGATCCCAAGCCTGAAATTCCGTCGTTTTGACGCGGTAATGGCCGGCATGGACATCACTCCGGAGCGTGAAAAACAGGTACTGTTCACTACTCCTTATTACGACAACTCTGCGTTGTTTGTTGGTCAGCAAGGTAAATTTACCAGTATTGACCAGCTGAAAGGCAAAAAAGTCGGCGTGCAAAACGGCACCACGCACCAGAAATTCATCATGGATAAACATCCGGAAGTGACCACCGTTCCGTATGACAGCTACCAGAATGCCAAACTTGATCTGCAAAACGGTCGTATTGATGGCGTCTTTGGTGATACTGCAGTCGTGACTGAATGGCTGAAAGACAATCCGAAACTGGCCGCCGTCGGCGATAAAGTCACGGATAAAGATTACTTCGGCACCGGCCTGGGCATTGCTGTGCGCCAGGGTAATACCGAGCTGCAGCAGAAATTTAACGCTGCGCTGGAAAAAGTGAAGAAAGATGGGACTTACGAGACCATCTACAACAAATGGTTCCAGAAGTAATACTTGATGAATGAATTTTTTCCTTTAGCAAGCGCCGCCGGGATGACCGTCGGCCTTGCGGTTTGTGCGCTGATCATCGGCCTTGCGCTCGCCATGCTTTTTGCCGTCTGGGAGTCTGTAAAATGGCGTCCGGTGGCCTGGACGGGCTCAGCTCTGGTCACTATCCTGCGTGGGCTACCAGAAATTCTGGTCGTTCTGTTTATCTATTTTGGTTCCTCTCAACTTCTGCTGACGCTGGCCGATGGCTTTACGATCAATCTTGGGTTCGTACAGATCCCCGTTCAGATGCAGATCGAAAACTTCGACGTCAGCCCGTTCTTGTGCGGCGTCATTGCATTGTCATTGCTGTACGCGGCCTATGCCTCGCAAACGCTGCGCGGTGCGCTGAAGGCCGTTCCGCTCGGACAATGGGAGTCGGGTCAGGCGCTGGGGTTGTCTAAGACCGCCATCTTCTTTCGTCTGGTGATGCCGCAAATGTGGCGCCATGCTCTGCCAGGCTTGGGTAACCAGTGGTTGGTACTCCTGAAAGATACCGCATTAGTTAGCCTGATTAGCGTGAATGATCTGATGCTGCAAACCAAAAGCATTGCTACCCGTACTCAGGAGCCATTTACCTGGTACATCGTTGCAGCCGCTATTTACCTGGTGATTACGCTGGTGAGTCAGTACATTCTCAAACGCATTGACCTGCGCGCAACACGTTTTGAGCGGAGACCGGGCTGATGCTTGAGTATTTACCTGAATTGATGAAAGGGCTGCATACCAGCCTGACACTCACGGTCGCATCCATCGTTGTGGCTCTGGTTCTGGCGCTAATTTTCACCGTCATCCTGACGCTGAAAACCCCCGTGCTGGTCTGGCTGGTTCGCGCCTATATCACGCTGTTTACCGGTACGCCGCTGCTGGTGCAAATCTTCCTCATCTACTACGGGCCAGGACAATTTCCCGCGTTGCAGGAATACCCGGTACTCTGGCATCTGCTGTCAGAACCGTGGTTGTGCGCCCTGATTGCGTTGTCATTAAACAGCGCGGCCTATACCACGCAACTGTTCTACGGCGCTATCCGTGCGATACCGGAGGGCCAGTGGCAATCATGTGGTGCGCTGGGGATGAGCAAAAAGGATACGCTGGCAATACTGCTACCTTACGCCTTTAAACGCGCCCTATCCTCTTATTCAAACGAAGTGGTGTTGGTGTTCAAAAGCACCTCGCTGGCCTACACCATTACGTTGATGGAAGTCATGGGCTACAGCCAGTTGTTGTATGGTCGCACTTATGACGTGATGGTCTTCGGTGCAGCAGGCGTCATTTACCTGATCGTAAACGGGCTGTTGACTTTAATGATGCGCTTAATCGAGCGCAAGGCACTGGCGTTTGAACACAGAAACTAACCATATAATCCAGACCGTATAAACTGCATAAGACAATAACATCAAGACGGACAAGTCTCTCAACTGTCCGTCTTTTTTTATCTTATAAAAAATACTTAATCATTTTTATTGCATACAAATTCATTAAATGGCATTGTAAATCTATGCCGCAGACACGGTAAATAATCATAAGATTGACAGACGGGAGTTCCACCATGAAAAAGTTAGTACTGGCCGCATTACTTGCTACTTTCGCCACCGGCGCCTCAGCTGCTGATAAAATTAATTTCGGTGTATCAGCGACCTACCCGCCATTTGAATCGCTGGATGCGAGCAATAAAATTGTCGGTTTTGACATCGACCTGGCAACAGCATTGTGCAAACAAATGCAGGCTGACTGTACTTTTACCAATCATGCTTTCGACAGTCTGATCCCCGCGCTAAAATTCAAAAAATATGATGCGGTGATTTCCGGTATGGATATCACCCCAGAGCGTAGTAAGCAGGTCTCCTTTACTCAGCCATACTATGCAAACTCTGCGCTGGTGATTGCGAAAAAAGATACCTATAAAACTTTTGCCGATCTAAAAGGCAAACGTATCGGAATGGAAAACGGCACCACACACCAGAAATACCTGCAGGACAAACATCCTGAAGTAAAAACTGTAGCCTATGACAGCTACCAGAATGCGATCATCGACCTGAAAAATGGACGTATTGATGGCGTATTTGGTGACACCGCGGTGGTTAATGAGTGGCTGAAAACCAACCCTCAGTTAGGTACGGCAACGGCAAAAGTAACTGACCCTGAATATTTCGGAACCGGCCTTGGTATCGCAGTTCGCCCGGATAACAAAGCCCTGCTGGAAAAATTGAATAATGCGCTGGCCGCCATCAAAGCTGACGGTACTTATCAAAAAATCAGCGACCAGTGGTTCCCGCAATAATCTCCCCTTGTCAGAAAAGCCGCAATCGCGGCTTTTTTTCTCTTTACGCTTCCGCTTTCAGTCTGTTCCTGGGTCATATCCCGATTCCTGGCATACACTTGTTAAAACGATAAAAGTGAGGCGAAAGGATGATAGCGTTCCCTGCCAGCTTACTGATCCTGAATGGAAAAAGTGCTGATAATCTCCCTCTACGTGATGCAGTCGCCCTGCTTCGCGATGAAGGCGTGGAAATTCATGTTCGCGTTACCTGGGAAAAAGGTGATGCCCGGCGCTACGTTGATGAAGCCCGTCAACTGGGTGTCGCAACGGTGATTGCCGGCGGGGGTGACGGCACCATCAATGAAGTCTCCACCGCGTTAATTCAGTCGGAGGATAGCCACGCTATCGCACTGGGTATTCTGCCGTTGGGAACAGCGAATGACTTCGCCACCAGCGCAGGCATCCCGGAGGCGCTGGATAAAGCGTTAAAGCTTGCTATCGCCGGGAATACGGTAGAGATCGATATGGTACAGGTGAACGATAAAACCTATTTTATCAATATGGCGACGGGGGGTTTTGGAACCCGGATCACCACCGAGACACCGGAAAAACTCAAAGCCGCACTGGGAGGCGTATCGTACTTTATCCATGGACTAATGCGAATGGATACCCTCAAACCCGACAGTTGCGAAATTCGCGGTGAGGGCTTTCACTGGCAGGGCGACGCGCTGGTGATTGGCATCGGCAACGGGCGCCAGGCTGGTGGCGGACAGCAGCTTTGCCCAACAGCACTGATTAATGACGGTTTGCTACAGTTGCGGATATTTACCGGAGAAGAACTGCTTCCGGCACTGCTTTCGACGTTAACGCAATCCGATGACAACCCTAACATCATTGATGGAGCATCGGCATGGTTTGACATACGTGCGCCACATGAAATCACCTTTAATCTCGATGGTGAACCGCTCAGCGGACAGGAGTTTCATATTGAAATCCTGCCCGCAGCGTTGCGTTGCCGGTTACCACCAGATTGCCCTCTGTTACGTTAGTACAAAGCAATCCGCAATGATTCAGGCAATTGTGACTTTGCTATCCAGATAAACATCCTGCACGGCGTTAATCAGCTTAACGCCGTCTGCCATAGTTTTTTTGAAGGCTTTACGACCAAGAATTAATCCCATCCCACCGGCACGTTTATTAATCACCGCTGTGCGCACCGCATCGCTGAGATCGGTTTCGCCCCCGGCGGCCCCGCCTGAGTTAATTAATCCAGCCCGGCCCATGTAGCAGTTCGCTAGCTGATAGCGCACCAGATCGATAGGGTTGTCAGTCGTCAATTTGCTATAGACGCGATCGTCGGTGTAGCCGAAATTAACCGCTTTATACCCACCATTGTTTTCTGCCATTTTCTGCTTAACGATATCTGCACCGATAGTGGCAGCCAGGTGGTTAGCCTGCCCGGTCAGATCGGCGGAAACATGGTAATCCACGCCGTCTTTTTTAAATGCCGAATTACGCAGATAGGCCCACAGAACCGTCACCATCCCCAGTTCATGAGCACGCTCAAATGCCGCAGAAATCTCTTCAATCTGGCGACGTGACTCCTCTGAACCAAAATAGATGGTCGCTCCAACCGCTACCGCCCCCATGTTGAACGCCTGCTCCACGCTGGCATACAGCGTCTGATCAAAGGTATTAGGGTAACTGAGCGTTTCATTGTGGTTAATTTTCACAAGGAATGGGATACGGTGCGCGTAGCGGCGAGAAACGGAAGCCAGTACACCATAGGTCGATGCCACGCAGTTACAGCCCGCTTCGATAGCCAGCTCAACGATATTCTTTGGATCAAAGTACAACGGATTAGCAGCAAACGATGCCCCGGCGGAATGCTCCACACCCTGGTCCACCGGCAAAATAGACAGATATCCCGTCCCGGCGAGTCGGCCTGTGTTGTACAGCGTCTGCATATTACGCAGCACGGCAGGCGGACGGTTATTATCCACCATCACTCGGTCGACGTAGTCATGTCCAGGCAGGTAAAGTTGATCAGAAGGAATGGTCATACAACGATGCTGTAAAAGGTTGTCGGCGTCTTTGCCAAGCAACTGCGCAATATCAGTCATAGCTATGCTCCCGTAAGTTCCGGCCAGATACCGGAATATGGATTGTCCTGACCCGCCTTGTTGCGGGCAGCAATAAGTCTGGTACTGACTGCGCATTTTTTCCATCTTTAGCGCACTTTTCAGCGGTTTCCGCTGGCTCGATTCAGGCAGAAAAAATGTTACAGCGGTCAAATTTAAGCCACAAAGGTATTTTAAAGGTATTATCAAGTGGTACTATCGAGGCGTACCTTACCTGTCATGAAGGATTTAAAGATGAAAACTACAGTTAAGCTGTCGTTCATGATGTTTGTAGAGTGGTTTATCTGGGGCGCCTGGTTTGTACCTCTCTGGCTATGGCTGAGTAAAAGCGGATTTACCGCCGGTGAAATTGGCTGGTCCTATGCCTGTACAGCGATTGCTGCCATTCTCTCACCAATTTTTGTTGGCTCGTTAACTGACCGCTTTTTCTCCGCGCAAAAAGTGCTGGCCGTGCTGATGTTCGTTGGGGCAATTCTGATGTACTTTGCGGCGCAGCAAACGACATTTAGCGGATTCTTCCCGTTATTACTGGCGTACTCGTTAACCTATATGCCGACCATTGCGCTCACTAATAGCATCGCTTTTGCCAACGTACCGGACGTCGAACGCGATTTCCCACGCATCCGTGTTATGGGGACAATTGGCTGGATTGCTTCCGGTTTAGCATGCGGATTCTTACCGCAAATGCTCGGCTACAACGATATCTCACCAACCAATATTCCACTGCTCATCACCGCCGGAAGCTCTGCTTTACTCGGTGTTTTTGCCTTCTTCTTACCGGATACACCACCGAAAAGTACCGGCAAAATGGATTTCAAAGTCATGCTGGGGCTGGACGCATTAATCCTGCTGCGTGATAAAAACTTCCTCGTCTTTTTCTTCTGTTCGTTCCTGTTTGCTATGCCACTCGCGTTTTATTACATCTTCGCCAACGGCTACCTCACGGAAGTCGGGATGAAAAACGCTACCGGCTGGATGACGCTGGGCCAGTTCTCTGAAATCTTCTTTATGCTGGCGCTGCCGTTCTTCACGAAACGCTTTGGCATCAAAAAGGTATTACTGCTTGGTCTTATTACCGCGGCGATCCGTTACGGATTTTTCGTTTACGGCGGCGCGGAAGAATATTTCACTTACGCACTGCTGTTTCTCGGCATTCTGCTGCACGGGGTCAGTTACGACTTCTACTACGTGACGGCCTATATCTATGTCGATAAAAAAGCGCCAGTACACATGCGGACTGCCGCCCAGGGGCTGATCACTCTCTGTTGTCAGGGATTCGGCAGCCTGCTTGGGTACCGTCTGGGCGGGGTGATGATGGAAAAAATGTTTGCCTATAAAGAACCGGTAAATGGTCTCACTTTCAACTGGGCAGGTATGTGGGGATTTGGCGCGATTATGATCGCCGTCATTGCCGTACTGTTTATGATTTTCTTTCGCGAATCAGACAAAGAAATCACCGCAATTAAGGTGGACGATCGCGATACTGCGTTGACACAAGGGGAAGTAAAATGAAAGCAGAACGTATTCTCGGTGCTCTTTATGGGCAGGCGTTAGGGGATGCGATGGGTATGCCGTCGGAACTATGGCCAAGAAGCCGTGTTAAAGCACACTTTGGGTGGATCGACCGCTTTTTGCCTGGCCCTGCGGAAAATAACGCTGCCTGTTATTTTAACCAGGCAGAATTCACTGATGACACATCAATGGCATTGTGCCTGGCTGACGCCCTGCTTGAATGCAACGGGGAAATCGTACCAGACGTGATTGGACGCAATATTCTGGCCTGGGCCGAACGCTTTGATGCCTTCAATAAAAACGTACTCGGCCCCACGTCTAAGATTGCGCTAAACGCTATTCGCGATGGTAAGCCGGTCGCCGATCTTGAAAATAACGGCGTAACCAACGGCGCAGCGATGCGCGTTTCTCCGCTGGGTTGTCTGCTGCCAGCACGCGATCTCGATGCTTTTATCGATGATGTGGCGCTGGCATCCAGCCCGACGCATAAATCAGACCTGGCGGTGGCCGGTGCAGTGGTGATCGCATGGGCGGTTTCGCGTGCGATCGACGGAGCGAAATGGGCGGATATTGTCGAGGCTCTCCCAGCCATTGCCCTGCATGCACAACAAAAACGGATCACTACCTTTAGTGCATCGCTCTGCGCACGTCTGGAGCTGGCGCTTAAAATCGTCCGCAACGCAGACGGTGCAGAATCGGCCAGCGAGCAGTTGTATCAGGTCGTTGGAGCCGGTACCAGTACCATTGAATCCGTCCCCTGCGCAATCGCCATGGTTGAACTGGCGGGGACCGACCCCAACCGCTGCGCCATTCTGTGCGCTAACCTCGGCGGCGATACGGACACTATCGGCGCAATGGCGACAGCTATTTGCGGCGCGTTGCACGGCCCTGACGCTATTGATTCGATGTTGAAACTGGAGCTGGATACCGTTAATCAACTGGACTTTACACGCTACGCCACGGAATTGACGCGCCTGCGCGAACAACGGGAGGCATTATGAGCATCACGCGTCTGCGAGATCTTCTTCCGCAATTACACACTCAGCGGCCGGTAACGGTGGTGGGCGCGGCGGTAATTGATGTGATTGCCGATGCGTATGCCCTTCCCTGGCGCGGTTGTGACATTGAGCTGAAACAACAGGGCGTTAACGTTGGCGGCTGTGCGCTGAATATTGCTGTAGCGCTCAAGCGTTTAGGTATCAACGCCAGTAATGCTCTACCGCTAGGCCAGGGCGTGTGGGCCGATATTATCCGCAACCGGATGGCAAAAGAGGGATTACACAGTCTGATCGATAATGCTGAAGGCGATAATGGCTGGTGTCTGGCACTGGTGGAGCCGGATGGTGAACGCACCTTTATGTCCTTCAGCGGCGTAGAAAATCAGTGGAATGCTGACTGGCTGGCACAATTGAACATTCCGCGCCAGAGCCTGGTTTACCTGTCAGGCTACCAGCTGGCCTCACCGTGCGGCGAGTTGCTTGTGCAATGGCTGGAGGGTCTGGAAGAGGTGACGCCGTTTATCGATTTTGGTCCACGGCTCAGCGATATTTCTGATGCCCTGATGGCACGAATTATGGCCTGTCATCCGCTGGTGTCACTGAATCGCCAGGAGGCAGAAATCGCCGCCGGGCGGTTCAGGTTAAGCCCCGATGTTGAAGGTTTTGGTGCCGAGTGGGTGAAGCGCTTTACCACACCGGTTGTGGTCCGCCACGATAAAGAGGGTGCATGGTATTTCAGCGAGCAAACGTCCGGTTGCGTTGCCGCATTCCCCACGACGGTCGTGGATACTATTGGCGCGGGTGACAGCCACGCAGGAGGAATGCTGGCTGGACTGGCATCGGGCTGGTCGCTGGCCGATGCCGTACTCCTTGGCAACGCAGTGGGATCGTGGGTGGTCGGTCATCGCGGCGGTGATTGTGCCCCCTCACGTGACGCATTACTCCTCGCACACAAAGACGTATAGATCGCTTCGACAATAGCTAATACTGTACTCAATGGGCCGTTGCTGCTGGTCGAGCGCTACCTGCTTGATCACCAGTACCGGCACTCTGCTGTCCATCTGAATATGCGACTGAAATTCCGCATCTGGCATCCGCGCGCTGACGCGTGAGCGCGTACGCTGCGGGAAAATATGCTGGCTGCGGAAATAGTCATAAAGAGAAACACCGATGGAATCCACATCATGAATAAGATGCGCGGGAACCCACGATTCTTCAATTGAAACGGCATCTTCATCCACGTAGCGAATACGTTTGAGCAGGAAAACTTCACTTCCGACGGCAATTGCCAGTTGCTGCGCCACCTCTTCCGGGCATGCCACCACACGTTTGTTAACCCACAGCGTATCCGGCTTTTTACCGCGTAAAACCACCTGCTGCGAAAAACCGCGTGCTTCTTTTAGCGAATACTCGAAGATATTATTAATCTGCGTCCCGTAACCACGGGCGCGGGTTACCACACCTTCTTCTTCCAGCGCCTGCATCGCTTTGCGCACCGTAATTCGTGAAACACCAGTCAACTGGCTGAGATCGCGTTCACCAGGCAGAATATTGCCATGTTCCAGGATCCCGCTGCGCACAGCGTCCTTAACCGTTTGAGCGAATTTCATATACAGCGGCGTGTTATCTGCCGCTGAAATACGTTCATTCAGTTGCGCGATAAGCTGGGTATGCGCTTGTTCCATTTATCTTTTTCCTGGCTGCCAGTACTGCAGTCAGTATATACAAAAAATCATTCAAGATGCATCGTGGTGGCGAATGTGAAATCGACCGGGAGCAATATTGAAAGATAATCTGTGTTACCACCACGCATGGAAATGATGCACCGGACCAATCCCCTCCCCCACCTCAAGCGTATCCGCCTGAGCCAGTGCTGCAGAGAGCCACAACTTAGCCTCCTGTACCGTGTCGGCCCAACTGGAATGACGCGGACGCAGTGCCGCCAGCGCCGCCGATAGCGTACAACCAGTACCGTGGGTATTTTTGGTCATCACCCTTGGGGCGGTAAAACGCTGTTCACCATCGCGGGTAAAAAGCCAGTCCGGGCTTTGTTCGTCATCCAGATGACCACCTTTCATTAATACTGCATCACAGCCTAACGCACGAAGTGCACGCCCTTGTTCGAGCATTTCCAGTTCCGTTCGTGCGTGCGATGCCCCTAGTAACGCCGCAGCTTCTGGCAAATTCGGCGTGATAATTGACACCTGCGGCAACAAACGGGTACGTAGTGTTTCAACCGCAGAAGACGAAAGTAATGGATCGCCGCTTTTCGCCAGCATGACCGTGTCCAGCACCACGTTCTGCACCTGATGACGGCGCAGGCGTTCAGCGACCGCCTCAACAATGTCCGTTTCAGCCAGCATGCCAATTTTGGTGGTATCGATACGCACATCATTGAATACGGAGTCCAGCTGCGCGGCGACAAAATCAGGTTCGATCCGATAAACCGACTGCACCCCGCGCGTATTTTGCGCCACTAACGCCGTAATTACAGAGCAACCATATGCCCCGAGCGCTGAGAAGGTCTTCAAGTCAGCCTGAATACCTGCGCCGCCGCTAGGGTCGGTTCCGGCTATCGTTAATGCGTTAATGCGTTTCATGCTTGCTCCTGCATTTCCAGGTTATAGAGGGCATCGAGAAATGCCGGGATAAAACTTCCCGGTCCGGTTGCTTGTTCAGAGGCTATTTTTCCAGCCTGCTTCATCCAGCTACAGGCGGAAGCCACGTTATCAAGCCGATCACCATGCAGTGCGCAACTGGCTGCTACCACCGCCGACAGAGCACATCCAGTACCAACCACACGCGTCATCAGCGGATCACCTCCGCTCACGCTGACGGTGCGCTGGCCATCGGTGACGTAATCCACTTCCCCGGTGACCACAACAATAGTTCCAGCCTGGCGCGCCAGCGCCAGTGCCGCCGGAAGTGCTGCGACTGCCGTATCGGTGGTATCCACCCCTCGCCCACCGCTGTTCATCCCCGCGAGGGCAAGTATTTCCGAGGCATTACCGCGAATTGCGGCAGGCCGAAGCGGCAGTAAATCCAGACAAAAATAACGACGATAGTCCAGAACACCCACGGCAACGGGATCGAGAGTCCAGGGGGTTTTAGCAAGATGCGCCCGCTCGGCTGCAGCACGCATTGCCGTGGCGCGACGTTGAGTGAGAGTACCTACATTAATCAGTAACGCACTGGCGATAGCTGCAAACTGGCTCGCTTCTTCCGGTTCAATCACCATTGCAGGCGACGCACCTAAAGCCAGTAATGTATTGGCAGTAAAACTCTGTACGACCTCATTGGTCATACAATGTGTGAGCGGGGAAAGTGTTCTAAATTGGTGAAGGGTATGGGCCGCGAGCGTGCGGCTGTGCAGGTCAGGCTGCATGGTTCAGCTCCTGCCCGCGCGAAGAAGGGACACGAGCAGTGTCAGACTTCCCTACGCTGGCATTATCCAGATCAGGTGGTACGGGTATTTCTCAGCCTTCACAAGGAAGGGCACCCCGAGTCGTTGTCACATAAAATTTTGTAACACTGGCAGCGTAGAGGAAGTCGTTTGCTGATGCAAGCTCCCACTGCTTGCTCGCCAGTCTTCACACCTTATCTCTTTTCTGCCTCTGCGTATCCACACCCAGTGCGACCTTACCCTCAGCGATGAGAAAGGTAAGGCCGTGTACGGGTTTATCAGGCATGTTGTTTATTTACGTCATATTTACCACGTGTAACTGATACCTGCATTCAGTTGCCACGGAGATTCATTGTTGTCCTGACCCTTCGCGTAGTTTGCGCCAGCCCAGGAGCTAAGGTTTTTGGTGAACTTCACATCTGTTCCCAGTCCGACAATGCCTTCTGCACCATCGGTGCTGTCATCAATGTTCACACCGTTGATGTTCATGGTGTTGTCATTCTCGGTTTCACCCACAGCCGCAAGATGCAGGTATGGTCTGATTTCTGCGCCGTTATGTAACGCAACCGATGTACCAATATTTGCACCACCTTCAAGGCGTACGGAGGTGTAATCATCATCTTTCGCACGCATGCCGTTTTCCAGGCTGTAGTCAACACCGTTGTAACGGGCATAAGAAACCTGAGTATACGGCTCGATATAGAACGAACGGAGCGCCAGATGATACCCTCCTTTAAGCGCACCGCCGAAGCCGTTGGTCGAGTAATCCCCGCTGGTTTTACCGCCATCAACAGAGACCACGCTCAGGTCATTCTTCAGATGCGTCCCTTTTAGACTGGCATCCAGGAACAGGCCATTATTCATCCGGTATGAGGCATAAATAGATGCACCGTAGCTGTCGATATCCGAGCCAACACTCCCTTCGTCATGCATGTTCACATCAGAGAATCCACGCATAACAGCCACGCCAAACAACCACTCTCCGGAGGACGCACCGACTCGCTTATCCGCCCCGACCATAAACCCATTGTTGGTCTGGTCATAACTGGAGCTGGCCATATTCATCTGCTGACGATGGTAGCCGCCGTAGTAGCTGCCCCAGGCATTTAGCGTGCCGTCACTGCTGCCGGTTCGACGCTCGTTGTCCATACGCAGATTCAGCGCATCCTGTTCATCATTCCACAGACTGACTGCCGCCGCACGGGTATCAACCACAGCCTGGGCTGCGGTGGAAATTGTAGGCCCAGGGGAAATGTTGTCCAGAATCACACTGGTAGAACCGTCCGCATTCTCGACTGTCGCGGTCTGATAACGGTAAACACCGACATCGCTCTGCATGGCGTTAAAGGTCGCACCGGAGGCGTCATCAACATGGATGATAGTATCGCCGGTCATGTCACCGGCGGCACCACTGGAACTGGAGGTCACACCGGTATTGAAGGTTCCAATCGCGGTATCAGCCGTTAGAACATATGCCGAGCCAGCTGCTGCGTTCCAGGTGGAATAAATAGTGGAGGCTGCCGAATCTGTTGCTGCCAGAGGGGTGGTGGAAGACGATGAGCCATCGCTGAGCGTGGTGGTGTTGATGTTGCCGCCGTCCATGGTGAGAGCGCTCCCTCCAGAGAGAGTGACAGATGACACACTGGTATCGGCAGTATTGACCCACGCGGAAGCATTGCCAATCTTAAGATTTAAAGCGCCTGTACCGCTTTGCGATGCACTGCCACTCCAGGCGGTATGATCCATACTCACGGTTTGCGCAGCATCTGAAGCGGAGGTAATGGCGCCGTAGGCAATGGAATTTGTAAAGCTCACGTTATTAGTCGCATTCTGACCAGTGATAGCGAGCAAACTGGTGGTGCCATTAATCCTGGAATCCGTGATATCAACAGTTGCGGCATCGGCATTTCCGGCCAGGACAATGGCATTGTCGCTGTTGATAAGCGCCCCTGCGCTGATATTAAGCTGGTTGTTGTCCGTCAGAAGAATACCGGTCACACCCGCTGTAACCGTTGCCCCTGCAATATTTATTGTTGTATTCGGCGTCATTGAAGCATTGATTCCCGTGACGCCACCCGAAACGCCCGCACCACTGGAAAGATCAATCTCAACAGTCCCTGACCCCGCTTCGCTGGTTACAATACCCGTGTCATCACCGTGAACCAGAGCACCATCTGAAACACGCAGAACCACGTTCGAGCCGGGGCCATCCAGGTCAGTATCGCCGGTTCTGACACCTGTATTTCCCCCGCTGACCTGCGTTCCCGTACCACTGATGGTGATATCTGCTGCCATACTGTGATGGGTATCAATACCATCATCAGAACCGGTGACAATTGCACCATCAGTAACGGTAATCGTATTACCTGATAAATCACCCGCATAAGTGAAAATACCGTCACCCGCCGTTGCCTGTACTGTACTATCGCTAATAAGTAATGTTGTATTATTGCCAACAGAATCTAATCGAATTCCTGAGGAAGATCCCGTTATGGTTGAACCTCCAGTGACAGAAATATTGTCACCAAATCCATAAACATAAATCGCATCATCACCTGTTACTGTTGCACCATCGGAGATGTTTATTGTTGTATCCGTACCATTATAGAGATAGATCCCCTTCTCCTTCCCAGCAACGCTAGCGCCAGCAATATTGACTGTGGCACTGTCCCCGTCATTAATTTTCACACCCGCAGTATTTCCTGATACTTCTGCTCCATCGCTGATATTAATGGTGGTGTTACTGCTTTCAGCATCGGCAATAATGCCACTATTGATACCACTTACAGAGGTACCCTGACCTGAAACATTAATTGTCGAACCCGATGCGTCGGTTCTCACGCCATTATCCGTACCAGACACAGTGGAGCTACTGGATATATTGATCTCGCCAGTCCAGTTTCCGGTAGTCCCGATATTAATACCGTTGCCATTTGTACCTGTAACAGTACCACTATCAATATTGATGGAGCTGCCTGAATCACTGGCATTGAAAGTGATACCGGTGGTACCCGTCACAGTGGCCCCGTCATCAACATTAATGGTGGTGTTGCTGCTTTGAGCATCGGCAATAATACCGGAGCCACTGGTACCAATGACGGAGGTTCCCTGACCAGAAACATTAATGGTTGTATTATCGGCGTCGGTTCTCACCCCAACAGCACCAGTAACAGTGGCACCACTGTTCACATCGACAGTAATATCGTTTCCACCATCAATAGCCACACCATCACGGGTAGTGCCTGTGACAATAGTACTCGCACCGCTTACAGACAGCGAAGAACCTGTACCAAGGCTAATACCGTTATATCCGCCGGTGATACTGGCCCCATCAGAAACAGTAATTTGAGCTTGAGCATTATTACCCCAAATACCATTAGAAGACCCATTTATGCTCGTGTCTTCACCGCTTACATTAAGAGTAGCGCTCTCGCCATCTGCAATGTTAAAAGTAACAGGATTACTTCCGCCGGTAATTGTACTTCCGCCATCAATATCAACAGTGATATCAGGGGCAGTAAAATGTACACCATCTGTAATTGTTTGATTTGTTATTGGTGTATCTTTATCAACATCCAGCGCGTAAACTGAAGGTGTGCTTAAAACTCCCAGCACGACTAAACATACTGGAGACAGACGGCTAACTGTCAAAGTTGCGTGTTTAATTTCAAAAATTTGTCTCGACTTTTTTTGCATGGACTCTCACCTGTGGAATAATATTATTTATACATGGTATTTTGTTAGCGGATATATATTTAAAAAATCATCGCAGTCAATAAATAAAACAACCCAGCAATCAGGCATCGATGACAAAGCATGAAAAAACATAACATTCAAGCTCCTATCAAAAAGAACAGGACGTTTCAAAAAACAACCAAGCGCCCATCAAATTTAAATGATGTAATTTTCAATTGCGCATCGTATGTATTCAACAGAATAAAACCTAACAGTAAAACAATATTAAATTTTATCGATACATTCCACTTAAAAAATTAGCAAATTTAATACTATTATTGAGTGTAAAAATGGATTCAAAATTACATTTTTAATTAACTGCCAGACGTACAGGTAAGTCTGTTCAAAGGTACAAACGCTCAGGGCAGCTGGTTCTAGCATTCAGCTATGATTCATCATGGTCCAGATGTCTCAAATCCATCAGCAGACCTTTGTTAAGTGTAATTTTGCCATCATCCCTGAACTGAGCCAGCATTTTCATGACTGTACTTCGGGACAGACCACTTTTATCAACGATATAATCAGCAGCAGTGCGATGTAAACGGATGATATCTGGCTCTGCCTGCAACTGATAAAGACAGCTAATCACCAGGGTATAACTAGATACCCCGGCCATGTTATGTACGTATCTGAGCATATGAGAAGTAATCAGCATCTGATTGACAGAGACGTCTTTCCACAGTTTTTTCTCATCAATAACCTGTTCCGCTTCCGCCAAAGGTATAAATTCGTAGCTGATATCAGTACAGGCTCTGAAGTACATCAACTCAGTATCAACAAAATAATTGATACCGAAAATCCGGGGCGCAATAAAATTGACCAGCAGACGGTCATCGCTCGGTCTGCTACCTGATATAATGCCCTGATGGAAGATGAGAATATTTTTCTCAGTGAATCCATCCATTGTGACAATCTGATTTTTTCGTTTAGTAAAGATATGTTCACGTCTGGACAGGTTATCAATTAATCGCTGAATGCTTTCCCTGGATCTCACCATAAAATATCGTCC
The DNA here is from genome assembly GCF_947057495.1 of Citrobacter sp. Marseille-Q5395. Lineage (NCBI taxonomy): Bacteria > Pseudomonadati > Pseudomonadota > Gammaproteobacteria > Enterobacterales > Enterobacteriaceae > Citrobacter > Citrobacter sp. Marseille-Q5395. The sequence goes on from NZ_CAMSEL010000007.1 coordinate 111,079, forward strand.
GTTCATTGATGTTACAATTAAAAGAAGTCTGAGTTTGAAGATAAACCTTTTTCATCATCGGTGGTCATAGTGGCGCACTTAACTACAACTGGATATGCGTACCAAGCGATTAGCTACCCCGGGTAAACTTCTCTGTTTTGGGCAGGTAGTAAACCATAGTATTTCAATACCGGAATTCCTTCATCCGGCATAATGATAAACAAACTGCTGCTCCGTTCAATGATTCATACATCCGGCAGTCGTGTTGAGCCATTACCCATCTCGCTATGCTCATCGAAATGAAATCATCCCAGATCTCCGTAGGTTAACCATAGAGAATCTCAAAATCACCACAAAGATGAAATAAAATTGTATCTAATTTTGCGACGAATTTATTTTAAGAAGTAAAAAATATACGTACAGGAGAGTTTTTTCTATGTCAAATCCGAAGAAAGAGAGATGGAGATCCGGGAAATAAAGATAGTAACAAAACGAGATAATTTGCAGTCGATAGAATTGCCTGGCTATCGACTGGCTAATCCTTCTTTTGAACAATCCGATATTGAGATCCGAATCGACTCGCTGAAAGTCCGTTTTTTCTTCGCTTCAACACGAAAAATCCTTGCTTGCCGGAGTAATATTGCCAGGTTAGTAGCCCGCACCCTCTACATGATTACTAATAGAGCATTATCCAGAGCAGCTTAAAGGGCATTTCTCAGCTTTCACAAAAGGGTACCCCGAGTCATCATCAGATATACTTTTGTCACACTGGCAGCGCAGAGGAAGTCGTTTGCTGATGCAAGTCCTTGCCAGGTATCCCATCTTTATATCTGATACAAGCCAACAGCAGAAACATCAACACCTAATAATCACTTATTGTTAGCATTCCTGTTTCTGTGAAAATCGAGACGTGCCAGAAAAATTTCTTTTTGTTCATCGGTCATATTCCCGGCGACTTCCTCGGGACTCAATTGAGTCCCGTTTGATTCCATCATAACCAGGCTGCGCGCGATGAAATCCAGCCCGGTAAAAGTTTTGGCACTGTCGAATTTTTCAGCGGTGAGCGTTTTTGACATTTTGGCAGTTTCCTTACATTTTATGATGCGTCTTAGTCTGATAGTACATCGTCAGGCTTAGAAAAATGCTCAGTGGCTCTCAGTTCTGTTCTACCGAACTCACTTTGATACTTAGTAAAGAAGCGAAATACCTAAATTTATCGCCCTGAACGTCAAAAATAACATTCGCAACGTCTCACATCTCCATTCATTCGTTTGAGATTAAAAACAACTCGCTTTTAAGTTTCCCACTGGTTCTGTCGTTTTACTTCCAGAGATAAATTGGAAATTTAAATCATGATGACATCACTTCGTCCAGCCAGAGCCATTGCTCAGCGTTTATTTGTTGGCTCACTGCGCTCGGCCTTTTCATCAGAAAATGCAAATGGCAATAAAACCGTACAAACTGACAGTGCCATCGTCACATCAGTTGTTGAGATAGCGGAATCGTCGCTGCAACCGCCTCAACCAGAAACGATAAAAAGAGAGGTATTGCTGGCAGCGACAAAATATCTTCTGGATGAGGATATTCAGCCTGAACCTGAACCTGAACCTGAACCTGAACCTGAACCTGAACCTGAACAGCATTATTCAGCATCTCCATCGCTGATAAAATCCACTCGTTTGCAATTAGCACCGCCGCCAACAGCTCCAACATTACCAAACCGGTCCCCTGCTCCTTCAGATAAAATATCGCCACAACCCGCAACGCCAGACCGCAGCCAACCCGCTGGCACTGAAAAACCTGGCATAGAGGGGGGCAAGCGGGAACAAACTGCGGCCCCCATTGTGTTAACGGGTAAAATCAGTACGTTGAGGTTACCAGATGAAACTCTTGCCGCTTCTCGCCGCTCGCCCGAACTCGTCACCACACAAGCACCGATGACTCGTATAGCCACTGACAGTTTGTCGGTGACAACAGAAAGTACTCAGAAGCTCCCCCCGAATGAGGAAAACCAGCAACCCATTCAATTTCCGGCACTATTTTCCAGAATAAAGGTTCACTCCACTCAGGAGGCATCCCCTTCAGCCAATCCTGAAAAAGCAGGAACGGCGGAATTTCCAGAGATAAAAGAACAAACGGTGCTGGTCAAAGAACGACGTGAAAGTACGCCATCTCAGCGCCCTAAAGAGTGGCTCGATATATTGGATAAGATGCAACAGGAAGAGACAAAAATGTACGAATCTCGCAATAGTGCCAAAAAAACGCGCAAAGAAGAGAACGCTCATAACGGTGAAATGCCCAAAGGCGAGTATTACCCTTATCCACCAGCAACGCAGCAGGAAAACACACTATCCCCTTCCAGTATGTTGCATCTTCCCATTATCGCCGGGTTCACTTTTTTAGTCGTGACGGTACTGTTTCTTATTCTGAATTAACATAAACCCCTGGTTATGCTTTCTCTGAGAATAAAATCGGCGTTACTTTCACTGAGAAATGAGGCCACAATTGTAGCCTCTTAAGTGTATTAGTGGGTTGCCGGGATCGTCACAAACCAGCAAGCATGGCAAACAGTGTGGCACCAGTAAGAATGCAATTCTCATTAACAATAAAGGGATTAGAATGCAGCGGGTTGCTAATTCCTTTGCTGTGATCGCCACTGCCAAGAAAGAAAAAGGCACCTGGCTTTTCTTCCAGGAAAAACGAGAAATCCTCAGATCCCACCATTGGCGGATGCCCGGTCAGGACATTTTCACTCCCAAGGAACTGACGGGCAATATCTATCAATTTCTGGGCCTCTGCTGGATGATTACTGATAGCCGGGTAACCCTTCATTTCAAGTTCTGCGGTATACCCTCTCCGACGAGTCTCCTGAATTTCTTCCATAAAATGCCGAATCATTGTTTTTTGGACATCTTTATCAAATGAGCGAATAGAACCCTGCAACTCTGCCGTTCGGGCTAAAATATTGGGCGCTTCACCAGCTTTAAGCATACATGTGGAAATCAGTGCGGCTTTGTTGGGATCAACGTGATCAGTAATAATTGCTCTGAACTCATTCAGCAGACGGACGGCTTCCGACAACGCATCCAATCCCAGATGCGGGGCAGAAGCATGAGCACTCTTGCCTTCAATCATCAACCTGAACTGATCGCCGTTAGAGGACATGATGCCCGGACTAATGGCTATCTGACCGCAATCTATCTGCGGGTCATTATGCAAACCGTAAACCTGATCAACTCCGTCCAGGCAACCTTTCTCGATCATTCCTTTTGCCCCTCCACGGAACATTTCTTCCGAAGGTTGGAACAAAAAGCGTATGTTAGCCTTAAGGTTCATCCGCTGATCGCTCATGATCTTCGCGGCAGTCAGTGCGATAGCCATATGCAGATCATGTCCGCACAGATGCGCAGCCCCAGGATACTGAGAGATAACCACCTCACCGGGTTTTTCTGTTGCCGGTAAAGCATCCATATCAGCGCGGAATGCAATCACTGGAAAAGCCGTATCGACATATAGGTCGGCATAAAAACCCGTATGAAAACAATCAGTAACTGTATACCCCATATCTTTGAGCTGATGAATACAAAAACTCCGGGTTTCACATTCCTCTCGGCCCAGTTCCGGGTACTGGTGAAAATGTCGACGCATGCTGATGCCGTAATCAAGGTAGGTTTGATATTCCATAATTTACTCGCTTGTTAATCAGATAATGCCCTGGATGTTCAGGATGAACTGGGCCACAAAAGCAGCGCCGAAGAAGGCGGTGGTAAAGACCAGTAATGAAATGATGACAATGCGCCAGCTGAGAGATTTCAGTTTGTCGAGACTGTTTCCAACAGACAGTCCTGCGAACGCCAACAAGGGTGTAGTCGTGGCCAGAAAATCAATCCTGTTGGTGTAACGCATGAATATTTCACTCACTGGTGAGTATGGAATGCTGAGTAAGAGTGCAATCAGTGTGGCCCATGCAAATGCAGGAAGCGGCAGTCTCGGCAGCCAGGCTTTGATTTGCAGTGATACCAGAATAATGGCCAACATCATCAACGCACCGGGGATTGCAGCCAGTGGGGACATCCCTTTTCCAACCCACTGAGCGACCAGAACCAGGGCAATGCACGGAATAATGATGCGGGTACTCGCAAGGTGTTCTTTAAGTGTCATGGTTATTTCTCCGCTGGGATCTGGGTATTTTTATGAGGTAACACGCGATACATCAGGTTACTCAGGGGAAGAGCAAGAAAGATCAGTGCATACATACCCGTGAATGCGGCCAGCATGTTACTTGTTGCAGCGAATGCCAGAATTTGCGAGGACATTGCAGGTACGGCGGCGGCAAGTGAGGCGGAAGCTGCGGCCATCATACTTCCGGAGCCCAGTCCACAAGCGACAGCCAGAGATAAGGGGTTCAGTCCAATTTGCAGCCCTAATGGACTAATGATCCCGAAATAGACTGTTCCGATAACCGAGCCGACGAGGTAAGTACCAAGAACACCAGTGCCTTCCGGACTCTCGATACCATATTTTTCGCCAATAACGCCCAGTGAAGGTTCACGAGAAATACTTGAGCAAGCACCAATAGATTCCCGGCGCATCCCTAGCATCAGGGCAACTGGCATGGCGATTAACACTGAACCAAGGTTGCCAATTTCCTGGAGGATAAGAGCAGGCCCCGCATTAATCACCGCCCTAATGTTTGGTCCCACCAGAGTGCCATATTTAACGCCCAGGGGAAGCAATGCCAGCATCACCACATTGCCGGTGATGCTTATTTCTTTACGAGAAATAAATTTCCCGAGTGGTTTTATATAGTTGCCCAACAAATCAGGGGTTATTATAACGCCAAGGATAACGGCGTAGAGCATCGGTAAAAAATTAATAGTTGTTTTACCGATGTGTATTGAAGTCACTCCAATCCATTCAGATACAACCACGATAATTAACACTGCGATTATTATTTTAACCAATGAACGTTCATTTTCACTTTTATCATATGAACTCATGATCAGACTCCATGATAGAGAACTAAGGGGTACGGGTTTATCATGAAGTCAAATAATCCAGAGCATAAGACTGTGAAAAACTATAGTGATAAAAAAAAGTTATCACTGTTTCCGTTATTTTGATTTAAGTCAAAAACGAAGAAAAAATAGATATTATTTTACGAACAAAATCAACACTATAAAGCAAATCGTTATCTGTATCACAAAATAAAAAAAGCCATTTTTGCTTAGTCTGCGCATTTGTTTTATGGGAATATAAGTATAATTACTTTGTATGAGAGCTTATTTATGCATGCCCTGCCAAAGACACAATATTTTATCGTGTTTCAGGAAGTCGTTCGCTGTGGGAGTATCCGGGCTGCAGCAAGATCGTTGGGACTCACACAGCCCTCGGTTACTAAAACCATTCATGATATTGAAGACTATTTTGGTACAGAGCTAATAATCAGAAATAACACCGGCATTGAATTAAGTGATGCTGGCAAAATATTACTTCCGCATGCCAGAACGGTTCTTAAAGATTTATCGCTGGCCGTCAATGATATGCGCAGGATCCTCGATGAACCGGTTATGGAACTCGCTTTTGGATTTTCATCTCTGATCGGTTTTACCGCAATGCCGGATATTATTACGCAGTTTACCCGGCGCTATCCGATTGCTCAGATATCAATGAAGGAAGCCCAACTCTCATCCCTGCTACCGGATTTGCGGGAAGGCAGACTTGATTTCGCTATTGGAACAGTGACATCAGATATGCCAGTTCAGAATTTGTATGTCTGGCCACTCTTTAGTGCAGAGTTTGCATTCATTTCCCGGCAAGATCACCCCCTTGCAGCATGTGAAACATTGAACGCTCTGCGACAAGCTCGCTGGGTATTGCCCCAGACAGATATGGGATACTACCAGGCGTTGTCCGAGTTGTTAGAGCATAACGTCGTCAACACTGACCGGGTAATACATACTGACTCAGTGATCACTATTTTTAATCTGGTGATGCATGCTGGGTATATCACGGTACTGGCGCGAGCAATGTCATCCCCTTTCGAAGGATTTCAGTTGCGGGAGCTACCTGTCAGGGAAATTCTTCCTCAGGCCCGTTACGCCCTGGTTTGTCCCCGGAATAAAAGAATGAGTTCAGGTGTTGAGGCACTGGTTTCCGTTATCCGAAATTATGACTGGTCGCGGTTTGCTGGACTCAATGTTACGGAGAATTCTCCCTCATCCTGATTAGCCCGATTCAACGCCTTACCGACCTACATCATGAGTGGCGTATCTCTACGTTTTTATTTACACTTTTTACGAAATTCTGGGAGTCATAACAAAATAGTGCTTGTCAGAAGCCCTGTACGATGAGAATGATACACGACTGATTTTGACGACCCGAATAAGTAGAGAGGATGGGTATGAAGAACAAAACGTTGTTGGGTGCATTATTACTCACGACCAGCGTTGTTTGGGCCGCGCCAGCCGCAACAGCTGCCCCCAAGGGGATTGATAAGTATGAGCTAAGTGGTTTTATTGCCGACTTTACCCATTTCAAACCAGGAGACACAGTCCCTCAGCTGTACCGTACTGATGAGTACGCCATTAAGCAGTGGAATCAGCGCAACCTGCCAGCACCAGCCGCAGGCACACACTGGACCTATATGGGTGGCGCATATGTACTGATTAATGATGCCGACGGGAAGATCATGAAAGCCTATGACGGCGAGATTTTTTATCACCGGTGATAAAATACATACACGTACTTTCGGAATGAAAGTACGTGAGTTCACCAGACTGTCATAATAATATTAATTAATCATAGGATACAGCAAATATCACTTTGCTCTGCATTTCACCTGGTTGCAATGGTTCCTCTGCGACTCGCACGTACTTTGCGATAATCGGAAACGTGTACTGATTACTGATTGCTGCCATTTTAACAATCCTGTTCATTAATATATCTCCGCGTCTTAATGGCGTAGTCGCAGTGCTATTATATATTTGGAAGCCAACGCCTTTTGCACCATTAATGAAGGTATTTTTCAATATTGTACCACTCTCGTTCCAGTCACCACGTGAAACGATAAAACTTACCGGATTAGTAGTAACGTTGTACACACTATCGCAGTTCAATACCAGATTTGCAGTACCTGATTTGGTATTAGTCGTGCCTACTATGTCATTTAATGTGGTCTCTGGCATTTGGATTTTGTATGTAGATTCTGAAAACCGGCAGGTTGTAGGTTTGTGTGTCACAGTAAAATTAATATTCTGAGTAAAGGCTGAAGAGTTTGACAATCGTCCTGTAATCCAACAATAGAGATAACTTAACCAGTTGGATGTACAGGTGTTTTCTGAGGTAATGCTCACAGAGGGATCGCTCAGATTAAATGCATTGCCAGATACCGTCTGCTTTGCAGTTCCTGAATTTACATAAGATGCCGTCACTGTAAAAACTTTATCATTCAGTATTTCTCCGGCACTAACCGTTCTATTTCCTATGCTTACAGGAAAACCATCTCCGGTTAAGTTAATCTTAATTAAAACTCTATTACCACTACTACCCTGAAAAGCAACAATATAGTCCTGCAATGGCGTGGCGTAATATAAATTATCACTATTGGCATTGCATTTTATATTACCAGTAGCGTTGATATTTAGTTTCACTACCGCAACTCCTGTGGTCATATCCAGATTAACTACTGGCGTTGCCGCGTTTGAATTATCAAAAGTACACTTCGCCTGTAACCCAAAGGATGACAACAGCAAAAATATTAGACATATATACTCTTTCATATTTATCATCCTTACTGGCAAATATAGACTTTGCTCTCATCAATCATCTTCTCAAAGATAATTGTGCAGAATTGTCCCTGTTGTTTATTAACCGCAACACGCACAGAAGCAGGAATGTCGTCGGTGCGAATAAATAATCGACTGCCCTGGCCGACCAAACCAACGTAATTGCCGGTATTATCCTCCACTTCATAGCCAAACGATAATGGAGAACCATCCGTCCGTTGAGCACGGAAGTTCCAGGATTTACGCCGGTCAGTTTCAAACTCCGCCATCACAACCGCGCCACGATAAGGCACTGTGCCTTTGTGATTTCCCAGTAATGTCACATCGCTGTTGCTGTCGGAAAGATCAAGCATCAGCATATTTTCGCGGTATGGAGTCAGACTGTCATAAACAGCATAGCCTTTGCTGTCCGTCGTTAAATAACGCTGTCCCTGCACCGCCGCACCCTGCAGGCCTGGGGCTTTTATAATGGCGAAAGTATCTGAAAGTCGGGGAGTTAGGGCGACACCGTCAGACCACGCCACAATCCCTCCCTGAATATTGCCGCTGACCTGTTGATATTGATTCGATTGACTGTAACTGCCGCCGAGCGTCGCCACTGGCATGCGCCATACTAAACTGCCGCTCGCCGCGGTCTCACTTCCCTGCTGCTGATGACTGAAATTAGCACCGTAGCTGAATTGATCACGGTTACCCACTACCCCACTTAAGCTGGTGTTATTCGACTGATAACCGTCATCATCGAACGTCGTTGAATTGGAAACAAACAGATCGCGCCGCCGAGTGGCAATCCCATCGCCCCAGGAGAATGGAATAGAGATATACAGGTTAAAACGTTTATCCTGACGGTTTTCTTCATCATACGTCTGGCTGGCAGATAAGGTATAACTGATACGTTGCCAAGTGTTCGAGTAGCTCAACTGATAATCTTTACCGGTTCCGCTACGGCCCCAGTAATCGCGCCACAGGCCGCTAACGGCCAGAAATCCCCAGCTATCAGGTAATGCCTGGTTGATGTTGAGGGAAAAGCTATTCTTACGACCAAAGTCATATTGGTAGTAGTCTGCAATGTCATACGCATCATTTTCGTCTCGATCATAACTATTTTTGTTATTCGCCCACACATGATCGTTGAAAGTACGGTAATCCCGCGAAGAGTAGCGATAGGCCGCCAGCGCAAACTGAGTTCCGGTCTGCGCGACATATTTGTTCCACGCGACCTGATAACTCTGCCCGTCAAAAACGCCGTTATCCTGTTCACTGTGTGAGCGAGTTCCATCTACCGAGATCGCACCAATCGGCGTATTCCATCCAGTACCGAGCACAAATGAATAGTAGTTCTCCGACAACATTGAACCACCATATGCAGTTAGCAGATTATTCAATCCATACTGATAACTACCCTGGATAAAATCAGACTGATTGCTCGCACCTTCAATATTGCTACGTCCGGCAGCGAAATCATATTTCGCTACCCCAGCCTGCAACATATTGGGTACCGATGAATAAGGCACCAGATAATGTCTTATCGAACCATCGGCCTCTTTCACACTAACATCCAGATCCGCGCCACCACCGGCAAGCTGCAAATCATCAATAGCGAAAGGCCCCGGAGAGACCTCTTTCTGATAAATAACAAAACCGTTTTGTTCAATAGACACCAGCGCGTTGCTCTGCGCTATGCCACGAACCACCGGTGTAAAGCGCTGTTTCGAGTTTGGCAACATTTGCATATCACGCCAGATACGTACGCCGCGAAACCGTACAGCGTCAAAAATATCCGAACTGGTATACATGTCTCCAGCGCGCAACGTGCTAAGGATCGACGGAATACCACGTTCCACATATAAGGTATTACTTTTCCACTCACCTCTGCCCTCGTTGCCTTTCGTATAGTTAGCATTCGAATGCAGTTGCCAGTCCAGTACGTTCAATCCGCTGTTCAGACTCACATAACTGCTTTTATCATCGCCACCATGCTTATAATTACTGTAATACTGGCTGGCATAATAAGAAGTGTAAAATGCGTTAATCCCTCGTTCCCAGGTTTCGGGAGGCATATAACCCGACTCATATTCATTCACATATGCCTGAGGCACGTTCAAATTCAGTACAAATTGCCCGATATCATACCCAATGCTACCACCCTGTACTGCCGCACGTAGCGGTACGCAATCTTCATTTTTATCAGCTTTAATACCTTCAGTACGAATACCAATTTGCTGCAACTGCTCCCATGATAAGCATGTCATCTCCGGGTCAGCTTTAATATTGATATCGTAATGCCCGCGCCACTGCTTATTTAGATAGACATCCATTTCATACATGCCGGGCATCGGCTTATCGCCATCAATCTGATAGTGAGAAATTTTCTCACCATTTAAACCACCGATCATAAAATGAGTATCAAACGATTCCTCTTCAGCCCATACGGCTGGATTCGTTAGCACTGACAAAATGGCCAGTGTAATAGAATTTATCTTTGACATAGCCAGTCCTTGAGCTATTTATCGACTTTTATATTTTCACTCAAGTAATTGCCGTGATCATCAATAAGAGTAACTTTGTAATAATTAACAATAGTGGTGGTATTCAGCGTTTTATCCGACCATGGCGCCAGCATCAACGTTTCTGTATTGATTTTTTTATTTCCCATTAACTCTGGAATAGTTATCCAGTTAGCCGAATCATTTTTTATATTTAAACCACCACCGATATACCTGATCTTCAGATGGGCAAAACTATCTTTAGTTACACCAGCAACACTTTGTGGACGGTAAATAAATTTAATACGATTTTGCATAGCAAATTTAATTATATTCTTATTTTCGGAGCCTGATGAATTAGGAGGAATATCTAATACATTAAGGAAAAATAAGCTTTCTCGATCTTTCGGTAGAGTATTTGCCAGTTGTTTAATTTTCAGTTGCTGACCGGAACCGCCACTGACACGAACTACCGGCGGAGTCATCACAAACGGCACCTGAATTTTCTCTGGTGGCAGACTGGTATCACCATCGTCAATCCACGACTGGACAAGTGCGCTGCGATTACCTTCATTCATTAACTGTACAATAATCTCTTTTTTTTGCGCCGGATAAATAACACGGGTGCCGTAAATATAGATGCCCCCCCACGCTGGCAATACTGTGCCAAGCAACAATAAGACTAGTATTTTTTTCATTATAATTATCCTTGCTACAGAAATAACCGGCGGCCATAGCCGCCGACAAAAAGGATATTAATCAATTAATCAGTAACAACGGTCATTGTCAGTGAAGAAGCAACATCACCAGCAGTAACAGCATTGCCAGCTTTCGCATAACGGGCTTTAAAGTTCAGAATATATTTGTTATCACTTGTCTTGGTTAAATTAATACCCGTACCAGGGTTAACCTGTTGAGTAAAATCATTACCATAGTAAACTGCAAAACCAGCACCATTACTCGATGCCGTATTCCGTGTAATGTACTTATTTGCGCTGTCGAATTGAGAACTGGAGAAAGTAATTCTTGGCGCTTCAGTACCCGTACATTCAACTGTCAGAGGTGTTGTTGTCTGATTAGAATATCCATCATAAACTCCCCCCGGAGTCAGAGCATTCAACCGGTCAGCACCAATCTGGTTCATGCCGATTGTCGCAGTAGTATCTCCCACAAATTTACATGTCGTTCCTGTTACCTTACCGGTAATAACCAACTCGCCCTGGTCAGAATCAACAGCAAAAGCCCCAGCGCTCATAAATACAGCAGTCAGCACAGCAGCAGAAATAACTGAACGTTTCATAGTATCTTCCTTAATGAATTAATTTCTATTTGTAAGAGCTGTTAACTCCGGGAATTAAATTCTCATAGGAAGATCGTTAACGCAATGTAAACGCATTGTTTTATTGATTTAAAACAAATGAAATCCAGCAATATAATTGCAACAAATAAATTTCATTTAACAATATATTAAGAATTAATAAATCGATGCAATTAACTGTTCGTAATTATCCATTAAGCAAATAAAAAATACACACATTATTCATTGAAATAATATGTGCTGAATAAAATAGATATTAGTCATAACGATTTAGCACAATCTGTCGCGTTGCATCACCCTGGACGGCAACGACTTCGGTCATCACGCCTCTGGCTGGCGCTGAAACCACATCGGATGTACTGGAAAGGTGGGTGGTATTACCACATCGCTGTTGGAGTTGATTTTCCACAACATCGGTACTGCAGGTGGGAGCGGTGACCGTTCCGCTAATGGTTAATGTCGCAGTATCAGAAGCAAAGGCAGGTGAGCCTATTCCATAACCCAGAACTATTATCCCCATCAGCAAACGGTTTTTCATTTTTAACGTTATTCCTGTAGTTAACGTAAAACGGCATAAACACAGTTTGTTCAGTGTCCTGTGAGCGAAAGTATCCGCCCCGACCAATAGAAATTGTAGATTAAGGGAATAGATTTGATCAATTTAAATGATGGGTTACAGATTTATTTTTGGATAAAATTGAGGTTTATTAACTCAGGGTAAACAATAAATCGCGACTATTTATTTAAAATATTCACCGCATCAATAATTTATTAATGCGGTGAATATGTGCAGCGTAAATTACACGGCGCGGAAAGCAATCTCACCCGGGATCACTTCTCCCTGCCAGTAAAGCTGTGCTGCCACACGTCCCGCCAGGTCGCGGTAAATCGCCGTGAATTCGCTGTCAGGGCGGCTGATAACCGTCGGCGTGCCACGATCGAGATCTTCGCGCAGGGTAATATGCAGCGGCATTTGTCCCAGTAGTTGGGTATGGTACTGTTCTGCCAGTTTCTGCGCACCACCAGTGCCAAAAATCGGCTCGTGATGGCCACAGTTACTGCAGATATGCATACTCATGTTCTCAACAATGCCTAATACCGGCACTTCCACTTTTTCAAACATGACGATGCCTTTTTTAGCATCGATTAGCGCGATATCCTGCGGCGTAGTCACAACAACTGCCCCTGTCACCGGAATGTTCTGCGCCAGCGTCAACTGAATGTCACCAGTACCCGGCGGCATATCCAGTACCAGATAATCAAGATCCGGCCATAAGGTCTCCTGCAGCATCTGCAGCAGCGCCTTGCTGGCCATTGGGCCTCGCCACACCATCGCGTTGTCGTCCGTTACCAGATAACCAATGGAGTTGGTTGCCAGGCCATGAGACATAATCGGCGCCATATGAGTGCCATCTGGCGAGGTCGGACGCTGATTTTCTGCACCGAGCATGGTCGGAATAGAGGGACCATAAATATCGGCATCAAGAATACCGACTTTCGCCCCTTCTGCCGCGAGCGCCAGTGCAAGGTTAACGGCAGTAGATGATTTACCTACCCCACCTTTACCTGAACTAACGGCGATGATGTTCTTCACACCATTAATACCCGGCTGGTTTTTCACGCGCTTCAGCGTCGCAATGTTATGCGACAGCTTCCAGTCAACCGCTTTCGCACCAGTGATACGCAGTAAATCGGCACTGCACTGCTCTTTTAATACCTCAAACGCACTGTGCCAGACGAATGGCATGACCAGCTCTACGTGCAACGTGTCATCCATCCAGGCGACATGATGCAACGCTTTAAGCGTCGTCAGATTATGCTTCAGGGTTGAATGCTGAAAATTCGCCAGCGTCCCGGCGACCATGGCGCGCAGGGTTTCTGGTGATTTGGCCTGGGATTGTGGGTTCATCCCGACTCCTTTTTGTTGTTCTGAAAATACGATTGTCATCGGGTAGTTTACTCCAACCGTCGCAATTATTCATTTGTGGATAAATGTCCTTATCGCTTGGCGCAGTAATTACCATTTTGGTACTATCAAAGCCCTTTTCACTACAAAAGAAGTAATTGCCCACTATGACTCAAGTCGCGAAGAAAATTCTGGTAACGTGCGCGCTGCCGTACGCCAACGGCTCTATCCACCTCGGCCATATGCTGGAGCACATCCAGGCTGATGTCTGGGTCCGTTACCAGCGAATGCGCGGCCACCAGGTTAACTTCATCTGCGCGGACGACGCACACGGTACGCCAATCATGCTGAAAGCACAGCAACTTGGTATCACACCTGAGCAGATGATCGGTGAAATGAGTCAGGAGCATCAGACTGATTTTGCAGGTTTTGACATCAGCTACGACAACTACCACTCAACGCATAGCGAAGAGAACCGCGAGTTGTCCGAGCTGATTTACACACGCCTGAAGGAAAACGGTTTTATTAAGAACCGTACCATCTCCCAGCTTTACGATCCGGAAAAAGGTATGTTCCTGCCGGACCGTTTTGTAAAAGGCACCTGCCCGAAATGTAAGGCTGCGGATCAGTACGGCGATAACTGTGAAGTATGTGGCGCGACCTACAGCCCAACCGAACTTATCGAACCGAAATCCGTCGTTTCCGGCGCGACGCCGGTAATGCGTGACTCCGAACACTTCTTCTTCGACCTGCCGTCGTTCAGCGAAATGCTGCAGGCATGGACGCGCAGCGGCGCGCTGCAGGAACAAGTGGCAAATAAAATGCAGGAATGGTTTGAATCCGGCCTGCAGCAGTGGGATATCTCCCGCGACTCGCCGTACTTTGGTTTTGAAATACCGAACGCTCCAGGCAAATATTTCTACGTCTGGCTGGACGCGCCGATTGGCTACATGGGCTCCTTCAAGAACCTGTGCGACAAGCGCGGCGATACCACCAGCTTTGACGAATACTGGAAGAAAGATTCCGACGCCGAGCTGTATCATTTCATCGGTAAAGATATCGTCTATTTCCACAGCCTGTTCTGGCCTGCCATGCTGGAAGGCAGCAACTTCCGTAAGCCGACCAACCTGTTCGTACACGGTTATGTCACGGTAAACGGTGCGAAGATGTCCAAGTCTCGTGGTACGTTCATTAAGGCCAGCACCTGGCTGAAGCATTTTGATGCCGACAGCCTGCGCTACTACTACACAGCGAAGCTCTCTTCGCGTATTGATGACATCGACCTGAACCTGGAAGACTTTGTTCAGCGTGTTAATGCCGATATCGTCAATAAAGTGGTGAACCTGGCTTCTCGTAACGCAGGTTTTATCAGTAAGCGTTTTGATGGCGTACTGGCGGCAGAACTGGCCGATCCGGCTCTGTACAAAACCTTTACCGACGCCGCAGCAGTTATTGGTGAAGCATGGGACAGCCGTGAATTTGGTAAAGCCATTCGTGAAATCATGGCGCTGGCAGACGTAGCAAACCGCTACGTCGACGAACAGGCTCCGTGGGTTGTCGCGAAACAGGAAGGCCGTGACGCCGACCTGCAGGCGATTTGCTCTATGGGGATCAACCTGTTCCGTGTACTGATGACGTACCTGAAACCGGTTCTGCCAACGCTGAGCGAGCGTGTCGAAGCGTTCCTGAACACAGAGCTGAGCTGGGATGCCATTCAGCAGCCTCTGCTCGGCCACAAGGTCAACACCTTTAAGGCGCTCTACAACCGCATCGACATGAAACAAGTTGAAGCGCTGGTTGAGGCGTCCAAAGAAGAGGTGAAAGCCGCAGTTGCACCGGTTACCGGTCCGCTGGCGGATGACCCGATTCAGGAAACCATCACCTTTGACGATTTTGCCAAAGTTGACCTGCGCGTAGCGCTGA
Source organism: Citrobacter sp. Marseille-Q5395 (assembly GCF_947057495.1). NCBI lineage: Bacteria > Pseudomonadati > Pseudomonadota > Gammaproteobacteria > Enterobacterales > Enterobacteriaceae > Citrobacter > Citrobacter sp. Marseille-Q5395. Next base: position 126,478 of record NZ_CAMSEL010000007.1, read on the forward strand.
TTGAAAACGCTGAGTTCGTTGAAGGTTCCGACAAGCTGCTGCGCCTGTCGCTGGACCTGGGCGGTGAAAAACGTAATGTCTTCTCTGGTATTCGTTCTGCTTATCCGGAGCCACAGGTGCTGATTGGTCGTCTGACCGTGATGGTTGCTAACCTGGCGCCGCGTAAAATGCGCTTCGGTATTTCGGAAGGGATGGTAATGGCCGCAGGCCCTGGCGGGAAAGATATCTTCCTGTTAAGTCCTGACGAAGGTGCAAAACCTGGTCAGCAGGTGAAATAATCCGCATAAAAAAACGCTGCTTCGGCAGCGTTTTTTATATCGCGGTTCAGTACAGATAAATACGCGCTACGCTTTCTTTGCGTGTTCGCGAATCACCAAACCACGCAGGAAATAACGCAGGAACTGATCCCCACACTCACGATAGTTTTTGTGGTCCGGCGCGCGCATCATCGCGGTGATCTCCGGCATCGACACGCGAAACTTCTGCTGGGTCATAATGGCCAGAATGTCATCGGTTTTCAGTGAAAAGGCGATACGCAGTTTTTTCAACACCGTGTTGTTATTAACGCGGCGCTCAAGTGCCAGTTCAGGCGCAGAATCATCTTTACCGCGCTTATGGTAGATAAGGCCGTTTAAAAAACCGGAGAGGATGATATCAGGGCAGCGAACAAAACCCTCTTCATCTTCTTTCGTCATCCAGGTGTCGAAACCTGCGGAGGTGGATTCCATGTCGGCGAGCGCAAGAATACGCACCATGTCATTATTATTCGCTTTCAGGGTGTAGCGCAGGCTACGAAGAATGTCGTTACTTAGCATAGAGTCTTCAACTGTCGGTGATGCAATGGCGCGCAGTGTATCAGTTTTACAGTCCAATCGCCTCTTTTAGACTTTTAAGATAACGACGACTTACCGGGACCGTCAGTCCGTTGCGTAAAATCAATTCTGCCTGGCCGTTATCTTCCAGGCGGATCTCCTGTAATTGCGCCATGTTAACCAGGTATTGTCGATGGCAGCGCAACAGCGGAGTACGGCTTTCCAGTGTTCTCAATGTAAGTTCAGTAAAGCCTTCTTTACCATCGCTGCTGGTGACATAGACACCGCTCATACGACTGCTGATAAACGCCACATCATCCATTTGCAGCAGATAGATACGGCTATGGCCAGTACACGGAATAAACTTAAGCATCTGCTGGTTTTCCGGCAGCAGCGACACATCCTGCTTGGTACGTTCCTGACGTAAACGGATCAGCGTTTTCTCCAGCCGCGTTTCCTCTATCGGCTTGAGCAAATAATCAAAGGCGTGTTCTTCAAAAGCTTTAACCGCATATTCATCGAAAGCGGTCAGAAAAACGATATACGGACGATGCTCCGGATCAAGCATACCGACCATTTCCAGGCCACTAATCCGCGGCATCTGAATATCGAGGAACAATACATCCGGGCGCAATTTATGTACTGCACCGATGGCCTCAACCGCGTTCGAACACTCCCCCACAATCTCAATGTCACTTTGCTCCTGCAACAGGATCCGCAGATTCTCCCGCGCTAACGGTTCATCATCCACAATCAACACCTTGATCATGCCAGTTCCTCCAGAGGAAGTCGTAAAGTGATTCGGGTAAAATGGTCGGGTTCGCAGGCTACGCTGATGCCAAAATCATCACCAAACCGCTCCCGCAGTCGTTTATCTACCAGATTCATACCCAGTCCGCTGGCCTCTGTTGTGGGCTGATACAATCCGGCATTATCTTCGATATCCAGCATCAGATACTGCCCTTCTCGTCGGGCAGTAATCGACACCTCACCGGTATCAAGTAGCTGTGAAGTACCGTGCTTAATGGCATTCTCCACTATCGGCTGCAAGGTAAAAGCCGGTAATTGCTGGTGAGAAAGCTCTTCCGGAACCGTTAGGGTCACCTGCAAGCGTGACTGGAATCGCGCCTTTTCAATTTGTAGATAAGCATTAACGTGCTCAATTTCATCGGCCAACGTCACAATCTCTGATGGCCGTTTTAAGTTTTTGCGAAAGAAGGTCGAGAGATACTGCACCAGTTGGCTGGCCTGTTCGCTGTCGCGTCGAATCACGGCTTTAATGGTATTGAGCGCATTAAACAGAAAATGTGGATTTACCTGAGCATGCAAGAGCTTAATTTCTGACTGCGTGAGCATCGCTTTTTGACGCTCGTACTGGCCGGCCAGAATCTGCGCCGACAGCAGTTGGGCGATCCCTTCTCCCAGCGTGCGGTTAATTGAGCTAAAAAGACGATTTTTGGCTTCATACAGTTTAATGGTCCCCATCACCCGCTGATTTTCACCACGTAGCGGGATCACCAGCGTAGAGCCTAATTTGCATTGCGGATGCAGCGAGCAGCGGTACGGCACTTCGTTACCATCGGCATAAACCACCTCTCCGGTATCAATCGCCCGTTGCGTATACGAGGATGAAATGGGCCGGCCTGGCAGGTGATGATCGTCGCCAATGCCGGTAAACGCCAGGAGCTTTTCGCGATCGGTAATCGCCACTGCGCCGATATCCAGCTCTTCGTACAACACCTGGGCGACCTTCATGCTGTTAACCTCGTTGAATCCCTGACGCAAAATACCTTCCGTCGAGGCGGCAACTTTTAGCGCAGTAGCAGAAAACGCTGAAGTGTATTTTTCAAACATGGCTCGCTTATCGAGCAAAATACGCATAAACAACGCCGCACCCACAGTATTGGTGACCATCATCGGTGCGGCAATGTTACTGACAAGGTGCAACGCATTTTCAAAAGGACGCGCAATCAATAAAATGATCAGCATCTGTACCAGTTCAGCAACAAAGGTAATCGCACCTGCCGTCAGCGGGCTAAATACTTTATCAGTGCGACCGCGGCGGGTAAGCACACTGTGTACCAGCCCTCCGAGCAGGCCTTCCACGATGGTCGAAATCATACAGCTGAGGGCCGTCATTCCGCCCATCGAGTAACGATGAAGGCCACCGGTCAGCCCAACTAAACCTCCGACAACCGGGCCACCCAATAAGCCGCCCATCACCGCACCGATAGCTCGGGTATTCGCAATTGAGTCTTCAATATGCAGACCAAAGTAGGTGCCCATAATGCAGAAGATGGAGAAGGTAACATAACAGAGGAGTTTGTGAGGCAGCCGGATGGTGACCTGCATCAGCGGGATAAACAGGCGTGTTTTGCTCATCAGCCACGCGATAACGAGAAACACACACATCTGCTGAAGCAGCAGCAACACCAGATTAAACTCGTACATACCCGCCAACCACACTTCACTTAAAAGGGCGTAACATACATGGGCTACGCTTAACTTTCTTTGAACTGTTGCAAAAAAAAAAGAATTTGTGAGAACGATCACTCAAAAGCGCCCGTCCGGACACAATATCACCCACATTGTGATCAAAAAACAATCAAAACTACCTGGTTCGCAAAAGAGCGTCTAAAGTAAAACTGGGACCTCGCGAGCATGAGTGAGACAACGATGGCGCTTTACACAATAGGTGAAGTGGCTTTGCTTTGTGATATCAATCCTGTCACTTTACGCGCATGGCAGAGACGTTATGGATTACTAAAACCGCAACGGACAGATGGCGGTCATCGCCTGTTTAACGATGCTGACATCGACCGGATCCGCGAAATCAAACGCTGGATAAATAATGGGGTACAGGTCAGCAAAGTAAAAATGTTGCTCAGTAATGAAAATATTGATGTGCATAACGGCTGGCGTGAACAACAAGAAACCTTATTGAGCTATTTGCAAAGTAATAATTTGCATAGCCTCAGAGTATGGATAAAGGAGCGTGGTCAGGATTATCCCGCGCAGACACTTAACACACATTTATTCATTCCTCTGCGGCGGCGTCTGCAATGTCAGCAGCCTGTACTCCAGGCGTTACTGGGTATCCTTGATGGCGTCCTCATCAACTACATTGCTATTTGCCTTGCGTCGGCGCGTAAAAAACAGGGGAAAGATGCACTGGTCGTCGGCTGGAATATTCACGATACCACCCGATTATGGCTGGAGGGTTGGGTTGCCAGTCAGCAGGGATGGCGGGTTGATGTGCTGGCACATTCGCTAAACCAGCTACGACCGGAACTGTTTGAAGGTCGGACTTTACTCATCTGGTGTGGAGAAAGTCAAACCCCCGCGCAGCAACAGCAACTGGATGAATGGCGGGCGCTGGGCCACGATATTTATCCACTTGGCATTTAATATTCTATTAACAAACGTGTACAATCCTTTAATCAACATAAGGAGTGCATAATGAGCGCAGCTAAAATCGGTGTAATAACCCTCTTCCTGCTGATGGCCATCGGCGGTATCGGCGGTGTAATGCTGGCAGGCTATACCTTTATTTTACGTGCCGGGTAAGGTAGTGCGATAAGCGCTCAAACCCGCGATCGACAATGACTGCGGCCAACGCGACCAACAGCGCTCCCTGAATTACATAAGCAGTATTGAATCCGCTTAGTCCGATGATAATCGGCGTTCCCAGCGTGTTTGCCCCAACGGTCGAAGCAATTGTCGCGGTGCCAATGTTAATAATCACCGACGTGCGAATTCCCGCCAGAATGACCGGAGCCGCCAGCGGAAGCTCCACTTTACGCAGTCTCTGCCCATCGCTCATCCCCATTCCGCGGGCGATATCCATCACGCTGCCAGAAATTCCCCCCAACCCCGCCAGCGTTGCCTGTAAAACTGGGAGCACGCCATACAAGGTCAGCGCAATAATGGCAGGCTCCGGACCAAAACCCATTACGGGTACGGCGATCGCCAGTACAGCTACCGGTGGAAAAGTTTGCCCCACGGCGGCGATTGTTTCCACCAGGGGGCGAAACTCAGTCCCCCATGAACGGGTTACCGCTATCCCCGCACCTGTACCGATGATCACGGCAACCAGGCTGGAGCTCCCCACCAGCGCAAAATGGGCCAGCGCCAGTGCCATAAAACTTTCCTGCTGATAAACAGGACGAGGTAACTGTGGAAACAGCGCGCCAAACAGTGCCTGGCTGTGCGGTAAGCCTGCCAGCAGGAACAGAAAAAGCGCAATAAGCCAGAGCAGCGGGTCAGACAGACGTTTCACGGTACGGTATCTCCGTAAGCAAATCGTGAAAATGAAGCGTACCGCAGGCAACGCCCTGTGAATTAACCACCGGTAAGACTTCACAACCGCGAGCCACGAAAACGGAGAGCGCATCACGTAACGTCATCTCATCGACCAGTGGTTCCCCGCACAGTTGCGTATCATGTCGCATAAAATCGCCCACAGTTCGCAGCGACAGGAGCCGCACGCCAAGTTCGCTGCGACCAAAAAATGTTTGAACGAAATCATTAGCCGGAGCGGTCAACATCGAAAGCGGTGTTCCTTGCTGCACGACCTCCCCCGCATCCATCAATACCAGATGTTCCGCCAGCTTCAATGCCTCGTCGATATCGTGTGTCACCAGCACAATAGTGCGACCAAGCAAGCGATGAATACGGGTCATCTCTTGCTGCAAGGCACCGCGCGTCACCGGATCCAGCGCGCCAAAAGGCTCATCCATCAAAAGAACCTGAGGATCCGCTGCCAGAGCACGTGCCACCCCCACCCGCTGCTGCTGCCCACCGGAAAGCTGATGCGGATATCGGTGACGCAACTCTGCTTCCAGTCCCAGTAAAGCCATCAGTTCTTCTGTTCGTTCATCAATACGCGAACGCGACCATTTTTGCAGTTGTGGTACGGTGGCAATATTCTGCGCGACAGTCCAGTGTGGAAACAATCCGATAGATTGAATGGCGTACCCCATACGCCGTCTTAACTCCAGCACCGGCAGACTGCGGATCTCCTCCCCAGCAAAGCGGATCTGACCGCTGTCATGTTCCACCAGTCGATTTATCATTTTCAACGTGGTGGATTTCCCCGAACCTGACGTGCCAATTAATACTGAAAAGCTGCCTTCGCGAAAATGCAGGTTAAGATCGTTGACCGCCGTTTGTTGACCATAGGTTTTACTGACATGGCTAAATTCAATCATCGTTTGTCACCTTCAGCAGAGCTAAGCCTAAATCAAACAACGCATCAATCAACACCGCCAGCACAACTACCGGAATCACGCCCAACAGCACCAAATCTACAGCGCTACTGAGTAGTCCCTGAAAAACCAGCGCGCCAAATCCCCCCGCGCCAATCAGTGCGGCAATGACGGCCATCCCCACCGTCTGCACCATCACCACGCGCAAACTGCGCAAGAAAACGGGCAGCGCCAGCGGGAGCTGTACCGCGCTAAAACGTTGACGCGAACTCATCCCCATTGCCCTGGCGCTTTCCAGTACATCACGAGGAACCTGGTTCAGTCCTGCCACGACACCGCGCACCAGCGGTAATAATGCGTACAACACCAGAGCAATGAGCGCCGGTGTCAGACCGGTTCCCGCAATCCCAAGCCTGCCTAGCCAGGGAAAATGATTAACCAGACCGGCGAGCGGTGCGATCAGCAGGCCGAACAACGCCACAGAAGGAATGGTTTGAATGATGTTCAGTACGGCAAATACCGGCCCCTGCCGCGATGCAGATAAAGCGCACCAAATCCCCAGCGGCACGCCAATCAACAGCGCAGGAACAACGGTTCCAACCAGGATAGTCAGATGCTGCGCCAGTGCATCATCGAAGACGTCCTGGCGATTGGTATACTCTTTGAGCAGAGAAAGATCGTTGAATGTGCCGAAGAACAGCAGCGCCAGCGGTACAACAGCAATTTGTGTATGCAGAATCCAACGCCAGAGTGGCTGAGATGTGATACGGCGAATGGCGTCACTGCATGCCAGCAGCATTAACCCCAGTCCAAGCCAGAACCCACTACCGAGGCTGGTTCTGGCCAGCGGGCTTCCCGTCTGAGCAAGCCAGGTTGCTATTTTCCCGGCGGTCATGAGTGCAGCAATCACCAGCAGTTGCATGACGACAAGCGTGAATACGCTGCCGGACTTACCGGGTTGCAAGCACAAAAAAAGCAGCAGTAAAAATAGAACCACCAGCCCCCACGCACTTGCGGGCCAGATATCCCAGAGCTGGCGACCTTCGCCGGAGACCAGGCGATTAGGGGCATAGCTGATGAAAGGAAGCGCCGCGGCAGCCATCATAAGAAGAACCAGCAGCAACAGCACCCGGTTGACTGATATCTTTGACACGACACTCACCTGCTGCAAAATCCGTTACTTCACCCATCCTTTTTGCTTCAGGTAGTCTGCTGCAACTTTTTTCGCATCCAGCCCTTCAACGGCGATACTGGCATTAAGTTGTTGCAGCGTTTTTTCATCCAGGCTGGCAAATACCGGTCGCAGCCATTCCTCTATTTGCGGATAAGTCTTCAATACCGATTCACGCACGACCGGCGCAGGAGCATAAATTGGCTGAACACCTTGCGGATCACTTAAAGTTTGTAATCCCAGTGCGGCTACGGGACCATCGGTTCCATAGGCCATTGCTGCATTAACGCCCGATGTCTGCTGCGCAGCGGCTTTAATTGTCACCGCCGTATCTCCCCCAGCCAGCGATAAAAGCTGGTTCTGATTAAGCTTGAAGTCATACGCTTTTTCAAAGGCGGGAAGTGCGTCAGTCCGTTCAATAAATTCCGCGGAGGCAGCCAGTTTGAATGTTCCGCCCTCTTTCAGGTAGCGCCCCAGATCGGCCAGTGAAACGAGTTTGTTCTTTTCAGCAACGTCCTGACGTACCGCGATGGTCCAGGTATTGTTAGCAGGCGCTGGTGTTAACCAGACCAGTTTATTCTGTTCTGCATCCAGCTTTTTGACCTTTTCAAATCCAGCCTGAGCATTTTTCCAGGCCGGATCATTTTCATCTTTAAAGAAGAAGGCACCATTTCCGGTATATTCCGGGTAAATATCCAGCTCACCAGACGTTATTGCCCCACGCACCACTGGTGTGGTACCCAGTTGCACTTTATTGACAGTTTTCACGCCGTGGCTTTCAAGTACCTGCAAAATAATATTGCCGAGCAGCGCCCCTTCGGTATCAATTTTTGAACCGACCGTTACGGGTGACGCGGCCTGCAAGGGTAAGCTCACCGCAGCTAACAACACCAGCGATCCCGCCCATACCTTTGAGATTGTCATGCTGCTCTCCTCATCCTTTTATTGCCCTTTTCAGAGACTTGAGGAAAAAGCATAGACGAAAAATCTGGCATTAACCTGCCAGCTAAGAGGTCACGAAGGAAATTATTCGCACTAACCCGGTGATTCATCCCCCCCTGACGCAATATCTGCGCCCATAAAAAAGGCCGGTTTCCCGGCCCTTTATTCATCTCTAATGTTTACAGTAGCTCAAACTCACCCTGTTTCACCCGGGCGGAATCAACGCCGATGAAGACGTTAAATTTGCCCGGTTCAGCATCATATTTCATGCGCTGGTTCCAGTATTTCAGTGCCTCAATATCAATCGGGAAACTGACGGTCTGAGTTTCGCCAGGTTTAAGGTTCACTTTCTCAAACCCTTTCAGTTGTTTTACCGGACGGCTCATTGACGCGGTAACATCCTGTAAATACATCTGGATCACCGTCGCACCTTCGCGCTTACCGGTGTTGGTCACCTGCACGCTGGCCGTTACTGTTCCGTCACGTTTCATCGTCGGCGAAGAGAGCTTCACATCAGAAACCGTAAACGTGGTGTAGCTCAAACCATAGCCAAATGGATACAACGGGCCATTCGCTTCATCAAAATAGCGCGAAGTATATTTATTTGGCTTATCAGCGTTATATGGACGCCCGGTATTCAGGTGGCTGTAATAGACCGGGATCTGCCCGACAGAACGCGGGAAGGACATCGGCAATTTGCCAGACGGGTTGTAATCGCCAAACAGCACGTCAGCTATGGCGTTACCGCCTTCCGTTCCGGCAAACCAGGTTTCCAGAATCGCATCGGCCTGCTGATCTTCCTTCACCAGCGCCAATGGACGACCGTTCATCAGCACCAGTACCAGCGGTTTACCGGTTGCTTTCAGCGCAGTAATCAGATCGCGCTGACTCTGCGGGATAGTGATATCGGTACGACTGGATGCCTCATGCGCCATACCCTGCGCCTCGCCGACCACTGCGACAACCACATCGGACTGCTTCGCCACATTGACTGCTTCATCAATCATCGCCTGCGGCGAGCGCGGGTCAATTTTCACCGCCTCTTCATACAGATTGAGGAAGTCGACAATACCTTTATCGTTGGTGATATTCGCCCCTTTGGCATACACCACTTTGCCCTTCTCACCCAGTGCATTTTTAATACCTGTCAGCACCGTCACGGACTGATCGGCAACACCGGCAGCGGACCAGCTTCCCATCACGTCACGTTTGCTGTCCGCCAGCGGCCCGATAACAGCAACGGTACCTGATTTTTTCAGCGGCAACGTTTCCAGACGATTTTTCAGCAGCACCAGGCTTTCACGCGCCACGTCACGCGCTTCTTTACGGTGTAAACGACTTTCGGCGTTTGTGTCCTGCGGGTCTGACTCTTTTGCCCCCAGATGGCTGTAAGGATCGTTAAACAACCCCATATCGTATTTCACATTCAGCACGTGACGCGCAGCATCATCCAGTTCTGCCATAGTGACTTTTCCTGATTTAATCAGGCCTGGCAGATACTTACTGTAATACTCATCGCTCATGCTCATGTTAATGCCGGACTTGATCGCCACGCGCACAGCATCTTCAGGATCGGACGCGGTGCCGTGCTTTATCAGCTCTTTAATTGCACCGTGGTCGGAAACGGTGATGCCTTTAAAGCCCCAATCGTCACGCAGTACGTCTTTTAGCAGCCAGGCATCGGAAGTCGCAGGCGTGCCGTTAAGTGAATTAAGTCCCACCATCACTGCACCGCTCCCGGCGTCAAGTCCGGCTTTGTACGGCGGCATATAGTCGTTAAACAAACGCTGCGGACTCATATCCACGGTGTTGTATTCTTTGCCGCCCTCTACTGCACCATAGGCGGCAAAGTGCTTGACGCTGGTCATCACGGAATAGCGATCGGCCGGGCTTTTACCCTGCATCGCTTCCACCATGGTTTTCCCCATCGTGGCGGTTAAATAGGTATCTTCCCCAAAACCTTCAGAAGCGCGTCCCCAACGTGGATCGCGCGAAACATCGACCATCGGCGCCCAGGTCATATTCAGGCCATCGTCTGCGGCTTCATAGGCGGAAATACGCCCCACCGTTCTGACGGCATCCAGATTAAAAGACGATGCCAGGCCGAGGCTTATCGGGAATACGGTACGTTGGCCATGCAATACGTCATAGGCGAAAAAGAGAGGGATTTTCAGGCGACTGAGTTCCATCACTTGATCCTGCATTTTGCGGATATCCTGGCGCGTAACGGTGTTAAAAATCGCCCCTACCTGCCCGTCTTTGATCATCTCGCGGATGGCTTCTTTCGGGTTATCAGGCCCGACGCTTATTAAACGTAATTGCCCGATCTTCTCATCCACGGTCATCTGTTTGAGCAAATCGGTAACAAAGGCATCCCGCGCGTCAGGCGTCAGTGGATGGTTACCAAACAGGGAGCTCGCCAGCGCTGGCTGCAACGCCAGGCTCACCGCGACACCTACAGAACATAGCCATTTCATGTTGATTCTCTCTTTATTTTTTCCCGATGAGGCAGCGAAAATATAACAAAAACCGCAGTTTGCCGTAAGCCTAAACGTGAGAGGCAAAGAAAGCTAAGGTTATTCTCTGAATTTTCAAAACCGTGGTGAATGAACACAGCCAACCCAGAGACAAGCTGAATGAGAAAGCGTATTGTCATACAAAGCGCTATGCTTGTTCCTGATATTGAGTCCCACCACAAGGAGTGGAGAATGTCTTCCATTACAACAACTGAAAATAAAGCTTTTCTGAATGAACTAACCCGCCTGGTGGGTCATTCTCACCTGCTCACCGAACCTGCTAAAACCGCCCGCTATCGCAAGGGCTTTCGCTCCGGTCAGGGCGACGCATTAGCCGTTGTCTTTCCGGGTACGTTATTAGAACTGTGGCGTGTCCTGAACGCCTGCGTCAACGCCGACAAAATTATTCTGATGCAGGCCGCCAATACCGGTCTGACAGAAGGCTCTACGCCGAGTGGTAATGACTACGATCGCGACATTGTCATTATCAGTACCCTGCGCCTCGACAAGCTACACGTCATTGGCAAAGGCGAGCAGGTGCTGGCCTATCCGGGCACCACGCTTTACTCGCTGGAAAAAGCGCTTAAGCCTTTTGGTCGTGAACCGCATTCGGTTATCGGTTCTTCGTGCATTGGCGCATCTGTTATTGGCGGCATCTGCAACAATTCCGGCGGCTCGCTGGTGCAACGTGGTCCGGCATACACTGAAATGTCGCTGTTTGCACGCATTGATGAGCAGGGAAAATTACAGCTGGTAAACCATCTGGGTATCGAACTGGGCCAGACACCGGAACAGATCCTCAGCAACCTTGATGATGAACGCATCAAAGATAACGATGTACGTCATGATGGCCATCATGCACACGATCATGATTACGTCACTCGCGTCAGAGATATTGAGGCCGATACCCCGGCACGTTATAACGCAGATCCGGATCGTCTGTTTGAATCATCCGGCTGTGCGGGAAAACTGGCGGTATTCGCCGTGCGTCTGGATACGTTCGAGGCCGAGAAAAATCAGCAGGTCTTTTATATCGGCACCAATCAGCCAGAAGTGCTGACAGAAATCCGCCGCCATATTCTGGCAAAGTTTGAGCATCTGCCGGTCGCGGGTGAATATATGCACCGCGATATTTACGACATCGCAGAGAAGTACGGCAAAGATACGTTCCTGATGATTGACAAGCTCGGCACCGATAAAATGCCGTTCTTCTTTACTCTGAAGGGCCGTACCGATGCGATGCTGGAAAAAGTGAAAATTTTCCGCCCGCACTTCACCGACCGGGCGATGCAGAAGTTTGGCCATTTATTCCCCAGCCATTTACCGGCAAGAATGAAAAGCTGGCGCGATAAGTACGAACACCACCTGTTGCTTAAAATGGCAGGTGGCGGTGTAGCAGAAGCGCAAAACTGGTTGACCGAGTTTTTCAAAACCGCCGAAGGTGACTTCTTTGCCTGTACACCGGAAGAAGGCAGCAAAGCCTTTCTGCATCGCTTCGCGGCGGCTGGCGCGGCAATCCGCTACCAGGCCGTTCATGCGGATGAGGTGGAAGATATTCTGGCGCTGGATATTGCATTGCGCCGTAATGACACCGAATGGTACGAACATCTGCCGGCAGAAATTGACAGTAAGCTGGTACACAAACTCTATTATGGTCACTTTATGTGCTACGTCTTCCACCAGGATTACATTGTGAAGAAAGGCGTGGATGCTCATGCGTTGAAAGAGCAAATGCTTGAATTACTGCATGCGCGCGGGGCGCAGTACCCGGCAGAGCATAATGTGGGACATTTGTACAAAGCACCGGAAACACTGGCTCGTTTTTACCGCGAAAACGACCCTACCAACAGCATGAATCCGGGTATCGGTAAGACAAGTAAGCAGAAGTTCTGGAAAGAAAACGTTTCGGACGAAACAAAACTTTCTGATTGATTTTTCTGTAAAAAGGCCTGGCAGCGTTATGCTATCAGGCCTCTTTTTATTACCATCCCACGCTATTTAATCGTTCTGCGCAGTTTGCTCGCCCGTTGCCGAACCAGTTGCCGCCATCTGTGCGGCTTTCTGTTTTTTATAGCTCAGCGCCGCCGCCGGAACCGGCATCACTTTACCGGTCTCGATCCAGGTACGTAAGCGGCTGGCATCGGCAAAGTGGGTATATTTACCGAAGGCATCCATCACCACCAGCGCAACCGGTTTGTTATTGATAACCGTACGCATCACCAGACAGTGGCCTGCCGCATTGGTAAAACCTGTTTTGGTTAACTGAATATTCCAGTTATCGCGATAAACCAGATGGTTAGTGTTGCGGAACGGCAACGTATAAGCCGGATTAGCAAAGGTCGCCATGTCTTCACGCGTCGTACTTAGCTGACCAATCAGCGGATATTGTTTGCTGGCAATCAGTAGTTTAGTTAAGTCACGGGCGGTCGAAACGTTGTGAATGGATAACCCTGTAGGCTCCACAAAACGTGTCTGGGTCATACCCAGCGCTTTTGCTTTAGCGTTCATCGCTTTGATAAATGCGTTATACCCGCCAGGGTAATGATGCGCCAGGCTTGCCGCCGCACGGTTTTCTGATGACATCAGCGCCAGCAGCAGCATGTTTTTACGGCTGATTTCACTGTTCAAGCGCACGCGGGAATAGATACCTTTCATTTCCGGCGTCTGGCTGATATCAACTTTTAGCTTTTCATCCAGCGGCAGTCGTGCATCAAGCACCACCATCGCCGTCATTAATTTGGTAATCGACGCAATCGGACGCACAAGATCCGGGTGGTTCGAATAGATCACTTTGTTGGTATTCAGATCGACAATCATCGCACTACCAGACGCAATCTCAGGTTGAGAGGCGCTCGCGGTAGTCGCCGTTTTCGCCACGGCTTGAGGTGCAAAAGGAACGGCCAGCACCAGGGCAAGACTTAATAATGAAACTCGGAATTTCAGCATGATGAGATTTCTGATAATGGTTCACGCACGTCACAACGCACACCGCCAGAAGTAAGGGTTACCTCTGGCTAGCTCAGGCATCATAACGACCCGACAGCGTCACCGCTACTGGATAATCATCTCGAAATGCTGCGTTGCTGGCTTTTACAGCAGCAACGCAGCGTAGACAGGTTTGAACGTCAGAATAACCGATAGCCGTAACCCCACAGGACCACCGTAATCGCCAGCAGAACTTCCAGCACCAGCACACCAATCGCCAGTGTCGAACTGGAAAAACTTAGACCTTCCTCTTTGCTGATATTCAGGAATGTTGGAATACCGAGATACAGTAAATATCCGGTGTAAAACAGCGCGATAGTCCCAATTAAGGCGCACAACCAGACCAACGGATAAAGCGCTACAAGCCCGCTTAAAAACAGCGGCGTGGCAACATATCCGGCAAAGACCATACAGTGCGCCAGCGATGGACGCTGCGGATAATTGCGCGCCATCCACCAGATCACCCGCCCCATAACGGCCACGCCCGCCAGCATCACACCGTAGAACAGAATTGCCATCGCAAATCCGGTAAACAGGGATAGTTGCAGTATGTTTCCGTCGCCAAAATTCCAGCCGATCTGTGTCGTACCAATAAAGGCACAAATAACCGGGATTGCCGCCATCAGCAGTACATGGTGAGTATAGTGATGCGAAACACTTTCGTTTTCGCTGTTGATCACGTGCATTTCACGATCGGGATGGGAAAACAGCCCCCAGACATGGTTCATACCGCCCCCTTCTTGTCAGCTCCGGACCTCAACACTTCAAGTATAATTCACCTTTTGATTATTTTATGTACACAACAAAAATACCGATGCGCTACGCTGAGGCTTTTCCGGCATCAACAATTTATAGGGTGTATGCTAAGAGTTGTGGAGGTCATACAGACGTATGGATATAAATAGTCTTATCGCGCAGTACGGCTATGCGGCGCTAACTATTGGCAGCCTGGCCGAAGGTGAAACAATTACCCTGTTAGGTGGCGTTGCAGCGCATCAGGGATTACTCAAATTTCCACTGGTTGTCATCTCCGTCGCGCTGGGTGGGATGATAGGCGATCAGTTACTTTATTTACTTGGACGGCGTTATGGCGGCAAAATTTTACGTCGTTTCTCGCGTCATCAGGCAAAAATTCATTACGCACAGAAAATGATCCAACGACGTCCCTACCTCTTTGTGGTCGGGACACGTTTTATGTACGGATTCCGCGTCATTGGTCCCCTGCTGATTGGCGCCAGCCACCTGCCACCAAAAATCTTTTTACCGTTGAATATTCTGGGAGCGCTCGTCTGGGCACTGCTGTTCACTTCGCTCGGTTACGTGGGTGGTGAAGTGATTGCCCCGTGGCTGCACAGCCTCGACCAGCATATTAAACACGGAATATGGCTGGTTCTGGTTGTCGGCCTGGTGGTGGCTGCCCGTTGGTGGATGAAGCAGCGAAATAAACAAAAAACGCAATGAAACTGGCCCGACAACAAATATCTGCCGGGCCGGAAAGTCAGGAGGCGTGGTATCCGCCACCCAGGGCGCTGGTTAACTGAATAGAAGCATCCAGCCACTGACCTTGTAAAATCAGAGCGTTACACTGCTCACGTAATGCCGGAATTTTTGCCTCGCTGACGCGGGACCCCGCAATGATACCGGCATTAAACCGTGCCTGGGCGAGTCCCACTATACGCTGCGCGTCATGTTCAATCTTTTGCTGTTGCTGATTCTTCTGCGCCAATGTTTCCACCTGCGTTGCCGCACGTGCCACATCATTCACCGCGTCCACTACGGCTTTGTTGTAACTGGCAACCGTCAGATTGCTTTGCGCGGTGGTCATATCGAGATTTGCATTCAGTCTGCCACTATCAAAGACAGGCAACGTCAGCCCGGCAGACACCCCCATTTGTTGCGCGGAATGACGGAACAGATCGCTCAGATGTAACGCGTCCTGCTGTAAAAATGCCATCAGGTTAACGTCGGGATAAAACGCAGCTTTCGCCGCATCAATACTGCTCATCGACGATTCAATATACCAGTGTGCAGCCTGTAAATCAGGGCGGCGAGCCAGTAGTGAGTAACCTAACCGGGACGGCAACCGGCTTTCCACCACCGGCATAGTCGCGGCATTAAGCTTCAGGGAGGTGGATTGTGTATTGGTCAGGGCGAGCAGTCGCGCCTCGATCACCTTCATTTTTCCACTAACATCGTTCAGTTGCTGCTCTGTTTTGCTGGAATCGATATCGGTTTCTACCCCCTCCACCGAAGAGGTAATACCGTTTTGATACAGTTGGCGATCCGCTGTGATGACATTCTGTTGCTCATTTTTAATCTGCGTTAGCACGGTTTTCAGCGCCGCCTGTGTCTGCCACTCCCAGTACAGACGAGACACACTGCTTGCCAGCAGTTGTCGGGTTTGCTCACGCTCGGCCTCACGCGCTTTAACCTCACCAATGCGCGCCGCGACTTCTGCCCGGTTTTTGCCCCATAGATCCAGGTCCCAGCCAGCGGTTAAACCAAATGTTCCATTGGTGTACCACGGCCCCGTAGTACCAGCAGCGGGATCGGTAATGGCAAACGGTCCCATCACACCTTCGGCGGACATTTTCTGACGCTCAACGCCTGCGGAAAAATCAATCTGCGGTCCATCCTGCGCTTCTATGGCCTGAGCCTGCGCTTCCGCCAGCTGAATACGCTGCTCCGCCACTTGCATATCAGGAGAGTTCTGTAACGTACTGTCAATCAACGCATTAAGCTGTGGATCGTGATACGCCTTCCACCACTGGCTATCTGGCCAACCGTTTTTCAATGCCGCTGGTAATGTGGAATCAACGTTTGCAGAGGGGGTCTGCTGTGACAGTAGCTGGCGGTTATCGTGCATAGGGGCGCAGCCCGCCATCAGAATAAAAAGCGGCAAACATGCCGTAGCGACAAGAACAGAATTACGATTCATGGAGGTACGCAGATAAGAAAAGAGGTGCAGAGATTACGACTTGTCGCACTCGCTTTTTTAGTTACGCGTGGCAATACATCTTTGGAAATTAAAATATATAATCAGAAAAATATATGCCAGTTAAATATTATGGATAATATTATTCTAATAATTTATGAATGGAGCCGATATGTCACAAAATATCTATGATGATCCTGAGTTCTTTGCCGGATATGCCACACTGGATCGTTCAGTAAAGGGGCTCGACGGTGCACCAGAATGGCCAACAATACAAACGCTGCTTCCTCCGCTACAGGGTAAAAATATTCTTGATTTAGGCTGCGGATATGGCTGGTTTTGCCGCTACGCGAGAAATAACCACGCTGCAAGCGTTGTGGGTCTGGATATTTCAGAGAAGATGTTAGCCAAGGCGTGCAGTATGACCCATGGCGATGGGATCGTGTACCAGCGCGAAGATCTTGAAACACTCACGCTCTCGCCGGGTTCATTTGATCTGGTCTATAGCTCACTCGCCCTGCACTATTTGCAGAATATTGAACGATTACTGACAACGATTTATCAGTCACTAACACCGGGCGGAATGCTGGTATTTTCTGCTGAGCACCCTATTTATACCGCACCACTGACCCAGGGCTGGATCAAAGATAAAACCGGTCAACAATCCTGGCCGGTTAATCACTATCAGCAGGAAGGCGAACGCATCAGCAACTGGTTCGCCGAAGGCGTCAAAAAACAACACCGTAAACTGGCCACGTGGATTAATGCGCTGATTGCCGCCGGTTTTCAGATCATAAGCCTTAATGAATGGGGTCCGTCTGCTGAACAGATTGCCGCTAACCCGGCGCTGGATGAAGAGAAAGAGCGTCCAATGATATTTCTTCTCAGCGCACGTAAGCCGGAGTAATGAAACCGCCAGGCAGAATTGCTGATGCTTTCCTATACTCAACCTGAACTTACCAAAAATAAGGAAAGTTAATGAAAATTCTGCTGTGGGTTATTTTAATTATTTTTCTGATTGGGCTGTTGGTGGTGACGGGTGTGTTTAAGATGATTTTCTGATGTCGATTCCGGATCCAACACGCCTGATAAGCGAATTGCCATCAGGCAATATCTCAACTCTGATGCCGGATGGTGGCATAACCGCCATATCCGGCTTACTAAACAGAGGTATCAGCGCTCAGTTAACACTCAATGGCCTGAATCGCACGCGCGATATCCGGTGAATTATTTAATGCGCGAATTTCCTGAAACAGCGTTGTCGCCTCTGAATACTCTTTACGTAAATATCCCAGCCACTGTTTGATACGCGCCACGTGGTATAGACCGGTATCGCCCTGTTTTTCCAGCCGGGTATATTTTTTCAGCAACGTCACCACATCAGGCCACGGCATACGCGGTTCGTTGTATTTCACCACACGACTAAGATTAGGGATGTTGAGTGCACCACGTCCTATCATCACGGCGTCACATCCGGTAATAGCCATGCAATCCTGGGCACTCTGCCAGTCCCAGATTTCTCCATTAGCGATAACCGGGATAGTGAGACGTTTGCGAATTTCACCAATAGCCTGCCAGTTAATGTGCTCAGCCTTGTAGCCCTGCTCTTTGGTTCGGCCATGAACCGCCAGCTCGCTGGCACCTGCCTGCTGAACGGCATCGGCAATTTCAAACTGTCTGTCGCTGCTGTCCCAGCCGAGGCGTACTTTTACCGTCACCGGCAAATGGTCCGGAACGGCCTCGCGCATCGCTTTTGCCCCCCGGTAGATAAGCTCCGGATCCTTTAATAACGTTGCGCCGCCGCCACTGCCGTTAACCAGTTTCGACGGGCAGCCACAGTTCAGATCGACACCAAACGAGCCCAGTTCAACCGCGCGGGCCGCATTCTCCGCCAGCCACTGCGGATACTGCCCCAGCAGTTGTATGCGCACCCGTGTGCCGGATGTCGTACGGCTGGCGTTGAGCAACTCAGGACAAATGCGATGGAACACTTTTACCGGCAGGAGTTGATCCACCACCCGGACAAATTCGGTGATACAGAGATCATAGTCATTGACTTCAGTCAGCAGCTCGCGAACCAGTGAGTCGAGCACACCTTCCATCGGCGCCAGTAAAACACGCATATTGTTACCCGCAAAAAAGAGAGGCGCTATGGTAACTTCTCTGAGATAGGGTTTAAAGCACAGAGAAGCTGTTACTTACCGCTATTCTGTATTCAGCGCAGAGTTTAGCCGATGTTCCCGTTATCTATTTCCACTATGCTTAGAATTCATGATGTGATCGGTAGCACGTTTTAAAGTTTAATTGTATGATGAATCAGTCTCGTCAAGGGTTTCTACTATGAGCAAGTCACTGAATATTATCTGGCAATATATACGCGCTTTCGTACTGATTTATGCCTGCCTCTATGCAGGTATTTTTCTTGCTTCCCTGCTCCCCATAACTATTCCGGGCAGCATTATCGGCATGCTAATCCTGTTTGTCCTGCTGGCGCTGCAAATCTTGCCTGCGAAATGGGTTAATCCGGGTTGCTATGTCCTGATTCGCTATATGGCCCTTCTGTTTGTCCCAATTGGTGTAGGGATCATGCAGTACTTTGACTTGCTCCGTGCGCAATTTGGTCCGGTGGTGGTGTCCTGCACCATTAGTACACTGGTCGTTTTCCTGGTAGTGAGCTGGAGCTCGCATCTTGTGCACGGTGAACGAAAAATCGTTGGGCAGAAAGGATCTAAAGAATGATGTCGTATATCTGGTGGTCGTTACCCCTCACGCTGGCGGTATTTTTTGCCGCTCGTAAGCTGGCTATGCGGATCAAAATGCCGCTGCTGAATCCACTGCTCGTCGCCATGGTGGTCATTATTCCCTTTCTGATCCTGACCGGTATTCCCTACGATCACTATTTTAAAGGCAGCGAGGTTCTCAACGATTTACTGCAGCCTGCGGTGGTCGCGCTGGCCTATCCGCTGTATGAGCAATTGCACCAAATCCGCGCCCGCTGGAAGTCCATTATTGCTATCTGTTTCGCAGGCAGCGTAGTGGCGATGGTTACCGGCACATCTATTGCTTTGCTACTGGGGGCTTCACCGGAAATTGCCGCGTCTATCATGCCTAAATCAGTGACAACACCTATCGCCATGGCGGTAGGTGGAAGTATCGGCGGCATCCCGGCAATCAGCGCTGTCTGTGTTATTTTTGTCGGCATCCTCGGTGCCGTATTTGGCCATACTCTGCTGAATGCAATGCGGATTCGCACCAAGGCTGCACGTGGGCTGGCAATGGGTACTGCCTCGCACGCCCTGGGCACCGCACGCTGTGCTGAGCTTGACTACCAGGAAGGCGCATTTAGTTCTCTGGCGCTGGTCATTTGCGGGATAATCACTTCACTGGTGGCTCCGTTCCTGTTCCCGGTTATTCTGGCACTGTTCGGCTAATCCTGATTTTTAGGTCATTTATTTGCGATGCGTTGCACATTTTTAATTTAAGTTTCATAAGTTGCATACATAATGAGATATGAATCACATATAAAGGCGTAACAGGCCCGTAAACTACGATTCCATTACATTGTTATGAGGCATCGCCATGCATCCACGTTTTCAAACTTCTTTTGCCCAACTCGCGGATAACTTGCAATCAGCCCTGGCTCCCCTTCTGGCGGATGTTCATTTCCCCGCCATGTTAACTGCTGAGCAGGTCTCTGTGCTTAAACGCGAATCGGGACTGGACGAAGACGCGCTGGCATTCGCTCTGCTGCCGCTGGCTGCTGCCTGCGCTCGTACCGATCTCTCCCATTTTAACGTTGGCGCAATTGCGCGTGGTATCAGTGGTACCTGGTATTTCGGTGGGAATATGGAGTTCCTTGGCGCGACGATGCAGCAAACTGTTCATGCCGAGCAAAGCGCCATCAGTCACGCCTGGTTACGCGGTGAAAAGGGACTCGCCGCCATCACCGTAAACTACACCCCTTGCGGTCACTGCCGTCAGTTTATGAATGAACTGAACAGCGGGCTGGATTTACGCATTCACCTGCCAGGACGTGAGCCGCACGCCCTGCGCGACTATCTGCCGGATGCTTTCGGCCCGAAAGATTTAGACATCAAAACCTTGTTGATGGATGAGCAGGATCACGGCTTCGCGCTGGAAGGCGATACGCTGACCCAGGCGGCGATTACCGCCGCTAATCATTGTCATATGCCATACAGTCACTCCCCGAGCGGTGTTGCGCTGGAGTGCAAAGATGGTCAAATCTTCAGTGGCAGCTATGCTGAAAACGCCGCCTTCAACCCAACTCTGCCTCCGCTGCAGGGCGCATTAAACCTGTTGAACCTCAACGGCTATGATTACCCGGACATTCAACGCGCGGTGCTGGCAGAAAAAGCCGATGCGCCATTAATCCAGTGGGATGCCACTTCCGCTACCCTGAAAGCATTGGGATGCAATAACATCAGTCGCGTACTGCTGGGTTAATTTCCTGATGGCTCGACGCTTATCACGGCTGGATTGTTGAAAATCCCCTCAATCAGGTTGCTGTTTCTTGCGCTACGCCGTCGGGTACAGTAGCCTGATTGAAATTCCATCCAATTATCGAGTTTTCCGCATGTTAAAGCGCGTGTTTTACAGCTTGTTAGTCCTGATCGGCTTGCTGCTGTTAACTGTGCTTGGTCTCGACAGATGGATGAGCTGGAAGACAGCACCTTACATCTACGACGAATTGCAGGATTTACCCTATCGCCAGGTCGGCGTGGTATTAGGCACAGCGAAATACTACCGTACCGGCGTCATTAACCAGTATTACCGCTACCGCATTCAGGGCGCATTAAACGCTTATAACAGCGGTAAGGTGAATTACCTGCTACTCAGTGGCGATAACGCACAGCAAAGCTATAACGAACCGATGACGATGCGTAAAGATCTGATTGCCGCAGGCGTCGATCCTGCCGACATCGTGCTCGATTATGCCGGATTCCGCACGCTCGACTCCATTGTGCGGACCCGCAAAGTGTTTGATACCAATGATTTCATCATCATTACCCAGCGATTCCACTGTGAACGCGCCTTGTTTATTGCACTTCATATGGGCATTCAAGCCCAGTGCTACGCGGTGCCTTCACCTAAAGATATGCTGACCGTACGGGTACGTGAATTCGGCGCCCGTTTTGGGGCGCTGGCCGATCTCTATCTCTTTAAGCGCGAGCCTCGTTTTTTAGGCCCGCTGGTGCCGATCCCGACAATGCATCAGGTACCGGATGATGCTCAGGGTTATCCGGCGGTAACGCCAGAACAGTTACTTGAATTACAAAAGAAACAAGGAAAATAAGCATGGATGTGCAAACACTCTTCGTCGTTTTGGCCTTTCTTCTCATCCCTGTGTTTTGCTTTCGTGAAGCATGGAAAGGCTGGCGCTCTGGGGCCGTTGATAAAATAAAGAAGAACGCACGTGAACCGGTATATGCCTACCGCAATGAAGATCCACTGCAATTCTGGTGTTACGTTCTTGTTTATGCCGGGTGCGGATGCTTATCTTTTGGGATGGTTATTTATTTAGTCTTTTATCGATAAGGACATTTATGTAATATTAGCGTTTGAGAATAACTAATATTATGAGAACAATTGTTATTTCAATATAAGGGATAAATGCTGTCCACCAGCATTTCCCTGACACTGTCCTCTATTTGTGAATCCTTTCACAGAATACTCTTCCTGCAGTGCTAGCCTTGAGAATAGCCTTAGAAATTATTTTTTCTAATTTTATATTTTGTTATTAACGGTTCGCCTTAATTTACTCAAGCATTAAGGAAGAAAATATGCCACAACAAAATTATCTGGATGAGCTGACGCCTGCTTTTACGCCATTATTAGCAATAAAAGAGGCCTCCCGCTGTTTATTATGTCACGATGCCCCCTGTAGCCAGGATTGTCCGGCGCAAACCGATCCCGGGAAATTTATTCGCTCTATTTATTTTCGCAATTTTAAAGGCGCAGCCGAAACGATCCGTGAAAATAATGCGCTCGGAGCCGTATGCGCCCGGGTATGTCCAACCGAAAAATTATGTCAACGCGGGTGTACGCGTTCAGGAATTGATAAACCTATCGATATCGCACGTCTGCAACGTTTTATTACCGATTTTGAACAGCAGACGGCAATGAAAATTTATCAACCCGGAACGAAAACGCTGGGCAAGATTGCCATTATCGGCGCAGGCCCGGCAGGGTTGCAGGCCAGTGTAACCTTGAGCAATCTGGGTTACGACGTGACAATTTACGAAAAACAGCCTCAGCCAGGCGGCTGGCTGCGCTATGGCATTCCTGAGTTTCGGTTGCCGCAATCTGTTCTGGATGTCGAGATTGCTCGTATCGTTGAAATGGGCGTCACCATTAAATGCCATTGTGAAGTCGGCAACACCCTCTCTGTTGAGCAACTTAAAGCGGAAAATCGCGCTGTGCTGCTTACCGTAGGCATGTCCTACGGCTCGACCCTGCCACTGTTTAACAATGCAAATAATGTCGAGATTGCCGTCGATTTCCTGCAACGTGCCCGACAGTCCGGCGGCGATATTGCCGTACCGCAAAGTGCGTTGATCATCGGTGGCGGCGATGTGGCAATGGATGTCGCCAGTACGTTAAAACTCCTTGGCTGTCCGTCAGTCACCTGTGTCGCACGTGAAGAACTCGCTGAATTCCCCGCCAGCGACAAAGAGTTCACCAGTACGCAAGCGTTAGACGTATCGATCATTGACGGCTTCACACCCGTAGAGGTTACCGGGAATAGAGTCACCTTTAAGCATGTTCGTCAGCCAGGAGAACTCACGTTTGAAGCCGAAAAGATTATTCTCGCCGTTGGCCAACACGCTCAACTTGATGGTTTCGCGGCATTAAAGCCAGAGCGTAATCTTATCGATACGCAAAATTATCAAACCGCCGATCCGGTTCTGTTTGCCGCGGGCGATATCGTTAAAGGCGATAAAACCGTCGTCTATGCCGTGAAAACCGGGAAAGAAGCCGCTCAGGCTATTCATCACTATTTAGAGGGAGCTTGCTCATGTTAACAAAAGATCTTTCTATTACTTTTTGCGGCGTAAAATTTCCCAACCCGTTTTGCCTCTCTTCTTCTCCGGTGGGTAACTGTTATGAGATGTGCGCCAAAGCCTACGATACCGGCTGGGGCGGAATTGTTTTTAAAACAATTGGTTTCTTTATCGCCAATGAAGTCTCCCCACGCTTTGACCATCTGACCAAAGAAGATACTGGCTTCATTGGCTTCAAAAATATGGAGCAAATTGCTGAACACCCACTGGAAGAGAATCTGGCCGCCATTCGTAGGCTGAAGCAAAATTACCCAGATAAAGTGCTAATTGCATCGATCATGGGGGAAAATGAGCAGCAATGGCAGGAGCTGGCACACCTGGTCGAAGAAGCGGGTGCGGATATGATCGAGTGCAACTTCTCGTGTCCGCAGATGACATCTCATGCGATGGGCAGCGATGTGGGACAAAGCCCGGAGCTGGTCGAGAAATATTGTCGGGCAGTTAAACGCGGTTCTTCACTGCCAATGTTAGCCAAAATGACACCCAATATTGGCGATATGTGTGAAGTGGCTCTGGCGGCTAAACGCGGAGGTGCCGACGGTATTGCCACCATCAATACCGTAAAATCTATCACCAATATCGACCTGAACCGGAAAATCGGCATGCCAGTAGTCAACGGCAAATCCAGTATTTCCGGCTACTCCGGCAAGGCAGTAAAACCCATCGCCCTGCGTTTTATACAACAACTGCGTACCCACCCTGAACTACAAGATTTTCCGATTAGCGGCATTGGTGGCATTGAAACCTGGGAAGATGCTGCTGAATTCTTGCTCCTGGGTGCTGCTACGCTGCAGGTGACTACCGGGATCATGCAGTATGGCTATCGGATTGTGGAGGATATGACCAGCGGGCTGTCGCACTATCTTGCCGATCAGGGCTTTGATTCGCTGGAGGATATGGTTGGCCTTGCCAATACCAATATCATTCCCGCCGAGGATCTTGACCGCAGTTATATTGTCTACCCACATATCAACCTCGATAAATGCGTTGGCTGCGGGCGCTGCTACATCTCCTGCTATGACGGTGGACATCAGGCGATGGAATGGAATGAAGAAACCCGTACACCACACTGCAACACCGAAAAATGCGTGGGTTGTCTGCTGTGCGGTCACGTCTGCCCGGTAGCCTGTATCGATTTAGGGGAGGTAAAATTTAAAGCCGGTGAGAAAGAACATGCGCTAACGCTGTAACACGAAGAACAGAAAAGCCCGGGGCAGATTTCTCTGCACCGGGCTTTTGCATAGTTACGTTACTTCTTACGTGCGTATTTCAGTGAGTCCAGCGCCACCGCGAAGATGATAATGCCGCCCTTAATAATGTACTGCCAGTAAGGGTTCACGCCGATATAGGTCAGACCGTAGTTGATAACGGTGAAGATAATAACACCGGTCACAACACCAAATACGGTACCGACACCACCACTGAACGACACGCCGCCGACCACGCACGCCGCAATCGCATCCAGCTCATACATAAAGCCGAGGTTGTTGGTCGCAGAGCCGATACGTCCGGCTTCCAGTAAGCCACCGAAAGCATAGAACACGCCAGACAGCGCATAGATAATCAGCAGGTTCAGCGCGACGTTAACGCCAGATACTTTCGCCGCTTCGGGGTTACCGCCGATAGCGAAAATGTTTTTACCAAAGCGGGTCTTGTTCCAGAGTACCCAAACAAAGGCCACTGCAATCAATGCGTAGAAAGTGATATAGGAGAGTCGGAAACTACCCAGCGCAATAAAGCCCTGCGCAAAGGTGGAGAATCCGCTGTCAAAGCCAGAAATTGGCGAGGCCCCGACAAAGTCGTAATACAGTGAGTTGATACCGTAAACGATGATCATCGTAC
Source organism: Citrobacter sp. Marseille-Q5395 (assembly GCF_947057495.1). Lineage (NCBI taxonomy): Bacteria > Pseudomonadati > Pseudomonadota > Gammaproteobacteria > Enterobacterales > Enterobacteriaceae > Citrobacter > Citrobacter sp. Marseille-Q5395. The sequence goes on from NZ_CAMSEL010000007.1 coordinate 151,970, forward strand.
CGAGAGTGGTAATAAACGGGGTCACATTCAGGTACGCAATGATGATACCGTTCACCAGACCAATAATGGCACCGATAACACAGACAATCAGCACCACCACGATGATCGGCATGGTGGCCATTTCCGGGAACACCTTATTGGCATTCTCCATCGACTGCAGCAAAGTAGCCGCGACCACCGCAGCCAGACCAACCTGACGACCTGCAGACAGGTCTGTCCCCTGGGTGACAATCAGTCCGGCAACGCCCAGTGCGATAATAATACGCACCGAGGATTGCGTCAGAATATTACTCAAGTTCAGCAAACTTAAGAAAGTAGGGTCCTGGAAAATAATAATCGCCAGCAAAACTAAAAGAACAACGTAAATTCCGCCTTCTTTCAGGTAAGTAAGAAAACTTTTCTTATTTAACGCACTCATGAGGAGCCCCTAATCTTAAAGGTGCAAAGACGCAAGACGGAGAATTTCGTTTTGCGTTGTCGTTTTAGTTTCAACAATTCCAGCCACAAGACCATTGCTCATAACCAGAATACGATCGGTAATACCTAACAGCTCCGGCATTTCGGAGGAAATAATGATAATCCCCTTCCCTTTTTTCGCCAGCTCCGCAATTAACTGATAAATTTCAAATTTTGCACCAACATCGATCCCACGTGTTGGCTCATCCAGCATCAGTATTTCTGGCTGTGTTAACAACCAACGGCCAATAACAACCTTTTGCTGGTTGCCACCGGACAGTGAACCAATTTGTGTACGGTGACCTGGTGTTTTCACCCTCATGGAGTCAATTACCCATTGGGTATCGCTTTTCATACGGGTATTATCCAACAGGCCAACTTTATTTTTATAGTTTTGGATATTGGATATTAACGAGTTAAAACCGATATCCAGATAAGCATAAATGCCCGTTGAGCGACGTTCTTCCGTCACCAGCGCAAAACCATGGTTAATGGCTTCATTCGCACTGTGGTTATTAATTTTTTTGCCGTGTAGCGTAATCGTACCTGATGATTTCTCACGAATACCAAAAAGTGTTTCAACAATATCTGTGCGTTTTGCACCAACCAGACCGGCAATGCCAAGGATCTCCCCTTTATGCAGGTCAAAAGAGATATCACGAATCGACGGCTGACGCAGAGATGTCAGGTTACGCACTTCCAGAATCACTTCGCCAGGCTTGTTCTCTTTATCCGGGAAACGTTGGTTCAGCGAACGTCCCACCATCATGGCGATGATCTTATCCATATCCAGCCCTTCCAGTGGCTGGGTCGCAATCCACTGACCATCACGTAGCACGGTAATTTCATCGCACAACTGGAAGATTTCTTCCATTTTGTGAGAAATATAAACGATGCCGCATCCACGCTCTTTCAGTTTACGAATAATCGTGAACAGATGATTAACCTCTTTCTCCGTCAAAGACGAGGTAGGTTCATCCATGATGACGATTTTGGCATCGTACGAAAACGCTTTAGCAATTTCTATCATCTGCATTTGCGAAACTGACAATGTACCGACGCGCGCACGCGGATCGATATCAATATCCAGTTCATCAAATATCGCTTTGGTATCCCGGTACATTTTATCCTGGTCGACAAACATGCCTTTGGTGGGATAACGCCCTAGCCACATGTTGTCCATTACGGAACGTTGTAATACCAGGTTCAATTCCTGGTGTACCATCGAGATACCATTTTCAAGCGCTTCTTTAGCAGAATGAAAATCGATTTCTTTACCCTGAAATAAAATACTACCGGAATCTTTTTGATAGATTCCAAAAAGACATTTTAATAATGTTGACTTTCCAGCTCCATTCTCCCCCATTAAGGCGTGAATAGAATGTGGGCGGACTTTTAAATTGACATTATCAAGAGCCTTAACGCCGGGAAAGGACTTGTTGATGCCGCTCATTTCCAACAAGTATTCGCCTGACGACTGAGTATTAGTGCTGACCATAATTATACCTTGTTGGCCTTGCTGAGTGCGTAATTGAGGGCGCAACAGAATTGCGCCCACAGACATATACACTAAAAAATTCGAGTTGCAGGAAGGCGGTGAGTGAGTGAGTCCCCAGCCACATAGATAACTATGTAACTGGGGTGAACGAGCACAACCAACGCACAGGCAACTTGATGTATGGTGTGTATAGACTTATTTATTGGTGAACTCAGCCAGATTGTCTTTATCGACACCTACATACGGAACGCGAACAATTTTGTTCTCAATTTTCCAGGTTGTGCCGTCTGCCGCACCTTTGCCTTCAGCCAGGTTTTTCGCCAGATCGAAGGTTGCTTTCGCCTGGTTATTGGCGTCGTTCAGCACGGTACCGGCCATTGCGCCAGATTTCACCAGAGCCAGAGCTTCAGGCAACGCATCCACGCCAAATACCGGAACGCTGGTTTTGTTGTGTGCTTTCAGCGCTTCAACTGCACCCATTGCCATTGCGTCATTATTCGCAATCACAACTTCAATTTTGTTGGCGTTTGGACCGGACATCCACGCATCCATTTTATCTTTCGCCTGAGCGGTATCCCACATGGCGGTATCTAACTGCAGCTGCTCAGTTTTAATGCCTTTGTCGTTCAGCTCTTTAATCACGTAGGTAGTACGTGCCTCAGCATCCGGATGTCCCGGCTCGCCTTTCAGCAGAACAAACTGAATTTTACCGTCTTTGTTCAGATCCCAGTTCGGGTTTGCTGCCCAGTGTTTAGCAATCAAATCACCCTGGATGATGCCAGATTCTTTAGAGTCGGTACCGACATAGAAGGCCTTGTCATAGCTGTCCAGCGCTTTACGTGAAGGTTCTTTGTTGAAGAACACAATCGGTACGTTCTGGCCACGAGCTTTCTCAATTACCGTGCCTGCTGCAGCCGGGTCAACCAGGTTGATAGCCAGTGCTTTAACGCCTTTTGCCAGCAATACATCAATCTGATCGTTTTGCTTGGATTGATCGTTCTGGGAGTCGTTCATCAGCAACTGGACATCTGGCGCCGCTTTGGCATCTTTCTCAATAGCCTTACGCACCACAGACATAAAGTTATCGTCATACTTATAAATCGTCACACCAATGCGGGTATCAGCAGCGTGCGCAGCCGCGCCGAATAACATGCTTGCCATTACAGCAGACAGGGTCAACACCTTCTTATTCATGGTATCTCCGGTTTTATTATGCAGGGTAGTACTTGAGATAAATGCTCGGCAGGGCAGAACGTTACTAAACTGTTACTGAACGCCGAAGCTCACTTTTAAAAATATTTCTTCCGTGTCTGGCAACGCTCCAAAAACAGGCTTTAATTTTTGTTTAAGACGCCTATACCTCGATGAAAGTGATTATTCACCGTTACATAGTAGTTACAGCGCAACAAACAGTGTCATCATAGCTATGGCATTGTTAAGATACTGTGAATTTACTCACATATTGAAAACGGTTACATCGAGTGACATTATCAGTTAGTGATCGGTGCCGCATTCTGCCGCAACGCCACAGAATGACGACGCACCAGCGTTGGCATAAAGCAATGGGTCGCCGCAGGATCCAACGTACCCGCAGCGCCTTGTAGTGCGAGCTCTGTCGCCATTTTTGCCATTGATGCAATAGGATAGCGCACGGTCGTCAGCTGCGGATCGGTGTAACGCGCAATAGGGATATCATCGAAACCAATGATAGACAGATGTAACGGAATGGCGATGCCGTTGTCTTTTAGCGCAGTAAGCGCCCCGGCGGCCATATTGTCGTTGTAAGCGAAGACCGCCGTCAGTTGCAAATTACGTCCCAGCAGTTCCACCATCGCTGATTCTCCGCCCTGCATATCGGGCGAACCGGTGCCAACCCAGCTTTCTGCCGGAGTAATTCCGTTTTCTTTCAACGCGCTTAGCCACCCTTCTCTACGCATCGCGTCATCTTCAATACGATGACTTGACGCCAGATACCCTATGCGTTGGTGCCCGTTATTGAGCAGCATGCGGGTCGCCATTTTGGCCCCGCTGATATTGTCCAGGCAGACACAACGGTGGGCGTAGCCCGGCACAATACGGTTGATCAATACCATTCCGGGGATCTGATCCATAAACTCCCCCAGTTCCTGGTCACTCAGCGCTTTTGAGTGAACAATCAGCGCGTTGCAACGCTGACGGATCAGGACTTCGATGGCATGACGTTCTTTTTCTGCTTCATGATAACTGTTACCAATCAGCACATACTTCTGATGCTGCTGGGCAACCATATCTACGGCTTTCACCAGCGCACCAAAGAACGCATCTGAAACATCCATCACCACTACACCAATAGTGTCACTCACCTGCGTGGCCAGCGCTTGCGCATTAGCATTGGGCCGATAGCCTAGCTGAGTCACTGCCTTCATTACCGCTTCGCGAGTATCTGGACTCACCAACGCGCTGTTATTCAGTACGCGGGAAACGGTCGCCACAGAAACGCCAGACTGACGTGCCACATCACGTATGGTGATCATATTCACTACCCTGTTTGAGATTGCGGTTGCCCACAGACACCCTGGATTGTGTATTTTGTCAGCACGATGAATAGCACTGCGTGAGTCATGTCACAGGAATGAAAACGCTTACATCCATTTTGTTAATGAATGTGATCCAGATCGTTATCTGGATGTTCCCGGCAATGACGCCCCTGAGGCACGCAGGGTTAGTTGACGCCACAGCCACTCCACCGGACCTTGCCGATAAAAACGTAGCCAAATGACGGAGAAAAGAAGGTTTATAGTCCAAACAGGGATAACGAAATACAGCAGTTCCAGCCGGTCAAACTTCATAAACAGACCAAACTGATAGAACAGTGTGGTGCAGATGAGCGTTTGCAGAAGATAATTGGTCAATGCCATGCGTCCTACGCAGGCAATGGCAATAACAAATTTAAAGCGGTTAAGTTGCGGCCAGAAACCAAACATCAATGCGGCGTAACCGATAGTCTGAAACGGTGCGCTCAGTTCTCGCGGGGCTTGTAACAGAAAAGCACACCAGCGATATGCCCACTCCAGATGCCATTGGGCGACGATAGCCGGCAGGTTAATCGCCATTCCGATGATGACCAACAACGCGCCTGTACGACGATAATGCGACAAACTGTATTGTCCTTTCAGCCAGCCGCTGCGCATCAATGCCGCGCCGAGCAGCATCATTCCCGCAAGCTGCCAGCCGTACTGCGCCCCCAGTGCCAGCAGGCTGTTCGACAGCATATCCACGCGGTTACTGACCGCTTCCATACCGCCGTTAATCTTCCAGAACTTTTCATACAGCAGTGCAGAGGCATCCGGCGTCCAGGCCCGGCTGGTTTCGCCCCCGGAAATAACGCCAAGCAGCAGCAATACGCCGATACCTACGAGGTAGAGCAGCACACCGGTATTAAACAGGCTTTTGACCGAAGGAGCGTCGCGGATCAGCCGCCAGCAGATAAGACCAATTAAGCCGTATGCCAGCAGGATATCGCCATCCCATAATAATAAGCCGTGAATAAAACCCAGCAAAACTAGCAGAGTGAGTCGCGACTGGATCCAGCGTTTGCCGCGCGGCAACAGCATTTGCAGGCCTGCGCCGAACAACAGCGCAAAAAGAGTAAGGAACTTCACCTGCGCGAAGAGATCAAGCACCGCCCAGGTCCAGGCATCCGACAGGGTAATGTTGCCGTACCAGGCAGGGTTCAGGTATGCCGCCTTCGGCAAACCAAAGGCGCTAATATTGAGAAGCAGGATACCAAGGATGGCAACGCCACGAATAAAATCCAGCGTGACATTACGCTCCATGGTTCCCTGCCCTAATCAGTTGTGGTGACGCACGGCGCGCAGGAATTCCTGACGCGTATTCTGGCTGGACTTAAACAGCCCGCCAAGCGAGGTGGTAGTGGTCGCACTGGTCGCATCACGGATACCGCGCGCTTTCACGCAATAATGCACCGCATCAATTGAAACCGCCACATTATTAGTACCGAGCAGCGTTTGCAGCGCGGTCAAAATTTGCTGAGTCAGACGTTCTTGTACCTGTGGACGCTGCGCAAAGAATTGCACAATGCGATTAATCTTCGACAGGCCAATCACAGACTCTTTCGGGATGTACGCCACCGTCGCTTTGCCATCAATTGTGACAAAGTGATGCTCACAGGTGCTGGTCAGCGTGATATCACGAACCGTGACCATCTCATCAACCTTCATTTTATTTTCAATGACGGTAATTTTCGGGAAGTTCGCGTAATCGAGACCGGAGAAAATCTCATCAACATACATTTTAGCGATGCGATGTGGGGTTTCCATCAGACTGTCATCGCTCAAATCAAGATTGAGCAATTGCATAATCTCGGTCATATGGCCGGAGATAAGACGTTTGCGCGTTTCGTTATCCATCTCATGCACGGGCGGGCGCAACGGGGTTTCGAGACCACGTGCGACCAGCGCTTCATGAACCAGGGCCGCTTCTTTACTGAGTGATGACATTTCTTCTTCTCCTGCAGGTGTGGCGCCTCTGCCCTGCGTGGGGCAAAGTTTTTAGGCTGTGTCACAGCCAGAACATTGTGCGTGAGGCGGCGCACATAATCCAGTATTCACCGCGATAATTATTGAAATTGGTGCAGCCTGTTAATGCACAGATCCTACTTGCCGTTCAACCCGGTGAGTATGAGTGTTAATGTAAAGTTATATAGATGATGAAGTATGTTTGCCCAATGCGGAAGTGAAAGTTACTCACAGTGCAATGAATAATCTGTATTATGATTGGTTCGCAAACACATTCAGATTCGACACAACAAGGAGCCACGCATGGAAATGCTTGAAGAGCACCGCTGTTTTGAAGGCTGGCAGCAACGCTGGCGTCACGACTCCGCTACGTTAAATTGCACCATGACTTTCAGCATTTTTCTCCCTCCGCCGCGCGATAACACCCCGCCTCCGGTACTGTATTGGTTGTCGGGTCTGACCTGCAATGATGAGAATTTTACTACCAAAGCAGGCGCGCAGCGTATTGCAGCTGAGTTGGGGATTGTTCTGGTGATGCCAGATACCAGCCCGCGCGGTGAACAGGTGGCCAATGATGACGGGTACGATTTAGGTCAAGGTGCCGGATTTTATCTCAATGCCACACAGCAGCCATGGGCTTCGCATTTCCGCATGTATGACTACTTGCGCGATGAGCTTCCGGCGCTGGTTCAGTCACAGTTTAACGTCGGCGATCGCTGCGCCATCAGCGGACACTCCATGGGCGGTCACGGCGCACTGATTATGGCGCTGAAAAACCCCGGTAAATACACCAGTGTTTCCGCGTTTGCGCCAATCGTAAACCCATGCCGTGTTCCGTGGGGAGAAAAGGCATTTAGTGCCTATCTGGGCGATGATAAGACGACCTGGGCCGCATGGGATAGCTGCGCGTTAATGTTAGCCAGTAAGCCAGAAGATGCCATTCCAACACTCATCGATCAGGGTGACAGCGATCAGTTCCTTGCCGATCAACTTCAACCTGCGGTGCTGGCAGAAACGGCTCGTCAGACGGCGTGGCCGATGACGTTACGCATTCAGCCCGGATACGATCATAGCTATTATTTTATTGCGTCGTTCATTGAAGATCATCTGCGCTTCCACGCACAATATCTGTTGAAGTAACGCACTGAGGGCGTCCGCCCTCTTTGTTTCTCCATCATTTCCTCATTTTTTCTCCATTTTTATTTTGCCGCTATCTCATTGACTGAAAAAGATTTTCCTTGCCAATCATATCAAACACAAATGATTCCAATTATCATTTGTGTTTACAAACATTCACACTTTTGTACAATCTCCTAGCTTCTTTACTTAAAAGAGTCCTTAAAAGACAAATACATATAATTGTCATGGCCTTTGTCATGACGAGTTGATCGTTACCCTAAGAATTCGAGTTGTAGGACAAAATGCAATTGCATTTTGAACAGTGCTGGCCCCGAAGGGGTGAGGCTCTCTTGCCGGATCATGCGGCAGGGGAGTAAATCCCAGGAACGCACATAAGTACGTTCCTGGGGTGAACGAGCTTAGTCAGCACACCTGCAACTTGAAGTATTACGGGTAAATTCATTTAAATGGAATGATACAAATGACTATACCTCACGTTAAGGCTGTTGCTGCCGCAGTATGCGTCGCCAGTCTCCCATCACTCGTCTATGCTGCTGACCAGGATACCGTCGTTGTTACAGCCACCGGGTTTGAGCAAAAAATTCAGGACGCCCCCGCCTCTATTTCTGTGATCACCAAGCAGCAGATAGAGGATAAAGCTTACCGTGATGTCACCGATGCGCTAAAAGATGTACCTGGCGTCGTCGTAACAGGTGGGGGTAGCAGCAGCGATATCAGCATTCGCGGGATGGCTTCGCAATACACGCTTTTCCTGGTAAACGGTAAACGTATCAGCACGCGTGGTACACGTCCCAACAGCGATAACTCTGGCATTGAGCAAGGCTGGCTCCCGCCGCTGGAATCCATCGAACGTATCGAAGTGATCCGTGGCCCTATGTCTTCGCTCTACGGCTCTGATGCGATGGGCGGCGTCATCAACGTAATTACCAAAAAAGTCTCGAATACCAAAGCCTGGACCGGCTCCTTGCATGGCGATGCCACTTTCCAGGAAGACCGGGATTCTGGCGATATTTACCAGACTAACGCTTATGCTTCCGGGCCGCTGATTGACGGGTTACTCGGCGCAAAAGTCACCGGTTTATTCTCTCACCGTGCGGAAGATGAAATCGTCAATGGTTACAATGAGCAGCGTATGCGTAGCGGGGGATTAACCCTGAACTTTACGCCGGATGATAAAAACGATATTGACTTCGATTACGCACGTGAACTGCAGGATCGCGACAGCACGCCAGGCAAGTCAATGGCCGCAGAGAGCTGCCGCAACGGCACCTGTAAGCCAAACAGCAAAAGCGAAAGCAAGTATGTGCACACCACCTATTCATTAACCCACAGCGGTTACTATGACGACTTCAATACCACCAGCTATGTTCAGCAGGAAGAGAGCGAGAATCCCGGTCGCCAGATGAAGTCCTACAACACCATCTTCAATAACCAGAACCAGATCTTCCTCGGGGCACATACCCTGACGGCGGGTGGACAGTACCGTTATGAAAAACTGCGCGATAACGGTAACCAGTTGCAAGCGGCAGATGGTCTGAACAAGCTAACTCGCTGGAGCTGGGCGCTGTTTGCCGAAGATGAATGGGCCGTTACCGATACCTTTACGCTGACCGGTGGTCTGCGTATGGACAAAGATGAAAACTACGGTGATAACTGGACACCGCGTGGCTATGGCGTATGGCATCTTAGCGATCAATGGACCTTAAAAGGCGGTGTTTCAGCAGGCTATCGTGCACCAGACCTGCGTCAGTCATCTGCCAGTTGGGGACAGGTCACCGGCGGTGGTCGCCTGAACGGTATCATTGTAGGCAACCCGGATCTGAAACCGGAGAAAAGCCTGAGTGAAGAAATCGGGTTGCTGTGGGACAACGGTAACGACCTCAACGCAGGCGTCACTCTGTTCAACACTGACTTCAAAAACAAAATTACCGAAGTTCGCCGCTGTAACAGCAGTTCCGATCCTGCCTGCACCATCGGCACAACCAGTTACGATTTTGTCAGCGATCGGGTTAACGTTGATAAAGCCAACATGCGCGGCGTAGAGTCCACCTTCGGCTGGAAGATTACCTCTGACCTCAACTGGACAGCTAACTACACCTACACCGAGTCTGAGCAGAAAAGCGGTCAGTTCTCTGGTCAGCCGCTGAATAAAATGCCAAAACATATGTTTAACACTACGCTGGACTGGCAGGCTACGCAGGATATCGGCTTCTGGAGCCGTCTGAACTTGCGCGGTAAAACATCCGAGTACCTGAGCCGTACCTCAATGGCACAAGGAACCCCTTCCTATACTCAGGTTGACGTCGGCTTGCGTTACTACGCCAACAAAGATCTGTTGCTGACTGCTGGCGTGTATAACGTTCTGGATAAGCAAATCAATTACGATACCTACGACACCGTTCTCGATGGTCGTCGCTATACCGTTGGCCTGACTTACAACTTCTAAGTACAGTGCAATAAAAAACCCCGGCACGAATAATGCCGGGGTTTTTGTTATTTTGTCTGCCGGATGACGGCATAAATGCTGGATCCGGACAGGTCTGTCTAACAGGTTATTTCTTCACTCGCCCCGGGAAGTGCATTTCGCTGTAGCGAACAAAATGGGTTCCTTTTGTCAGCTTGTAGCCAAACCAGATAATCAGGAACAGCGGGATACCGATATAGGTTGCCATCACACCGCCCCAGTCAATGGTATCTTTCAGGAATGCTTCGTAGTTTTGTCCCAGCGTAATAATCAGGCACAACACGAAAGCAAAGATCGGACCCAGCGGGAAGAAACCTGAACGATACGGCAGATCCTTCACATCATGCCCCTGCAGCACATAGCCACGACGGAAACGATAGTGGCTAATGGCAATCCCCAGCCAGGCGATAAAGCCCGTCATCCCGGAGGTATTCAGCAGCCACAGGTACACAGTCTGGTTGCCAAACATTGAAGTCAGGAAGCACAACCCTGCCACCACCGTGGTCGCATATAACGCATTACGCGGTACACCGCCACGAGACAGCTTAGCGAAAATACGCGGCGCTTTACCATCACATGCCAGGGTATAAAGCATACGCGTTGACGCATACATCCCGGAGTTACCCGCCGACAATACCGCTGTCAGGATAACGGCGTTCATCACCGCCGCCGCAGAAAGCAGGCCGGCGTGCTGGAATACCAGCGTGAACGGACTGACGCTGATGTCTTTAACATCATTGCGCAGCAGGCTTGGGTCAGTGTATGGAATAATCAGGCTGATGATCAAAATAGCGAACACATAGAACAACAGGATTCGCCAGAACACCTGACGCACAGCGCGAGGAATGTTCTTCTCAGGATCTTCAGATTCGCCTGCAGCGATACCAATCAACTCGGTGCCCTGGAAAGAGAAACCGACGATCATCGCCACGCCAATCATCGCCGCAAAACCACCGGCAAAAGGAGCCTCACCTGTCGTCCAGTTGCTCCAGCCCACCGGTTGAGCGCCTTTAAAGATACCGACGATCATCATCACGCCAACCACAATGAAGATAATAACGGTGGTAACTTTGATCAGCGAGAACCAGTACTCCGCTTCACCAAAACCCCTGACCGAGATGTAGTTCAGCAGGAAGATGACGCACAGGAACAACGCACTCCAGATCCAGCCGGGCGTATCCGGGAACCACCAGCTCATCACCAGTTGTGCAGCCACAAGGTCAACGGCAATGGTTACCGCCCAGTTGTACCAGTAGTTCCAGCCCAGCGCGAAGCCAAAGCCTTCTTCTACATAGTTCTGACCGTAGGTGGAGAACGAACCGGAAACCGGCATATACGCGGCTAATTCACCAAGACTGGTCATCAGGAAGTACACCATCAGACCAATCAGAATATAGGAAAACAGCGCGCCGCCAGGACCCGCCGCAGAAATGGTTGCACCAGATGCAACAAAAAGACCCGTACCGATGGAGCCACCAATGGCAATCATCGTCAGGTGACGCGCTTTCAGTTCACGACGTAGCGTGGGCGCTTCTGTGGTTTTAGTTTCGGAAACCATGTGAAAATGCTATCCATCCAAAAAATGAGGCGCGATTGTAGCAGACGAAACGGCATTCTTCCGGCACAAATGCGCTGTTATAAGAGACCTTCATGACTGGCCGCGGATTATAAGTAAAGCAGAGATTTGAAAGCGTGCAGGCCAGATAAACATAGCCCCATCAGGTAAGAGCATGTCGGCACTACCTGCTTCCGCCACACCTGCGCCTTACCCGGCCTGTTCCACCTGATCGCTATAACGTAAAAAACGCAGCAGCGCATTGGAGAGGTGTTTTTGACGATGATGGACACGCCAGAGGGTGCGAACTAACCGCGGTAGTGGCACGGGAACTTCGCTCAGCGTTCCGGCCCGCAACTGTTCCTCAATGACACGACGCGACAGACAGCTAATACCTAATCCATGACGCACAGCATGTTTAATCGCTTCTGAATTACCCAGCTCCATGGCCATTTGAAACCTCGGCAAATGCGACAACAGCAGGTAATCAACAAGCTCACGCGTACCGGAACCACGCTCGCGGAGGATCCAGGGCGACGCTGCCAGTTGTTCCAGCGTAACGGGCCCCTTCGTTAATGGCGAAGACGGCGCAGCAAAGACCACCAGCTCATCTTCCAGCCACGGTTCAGAGATAATTTCCGTGCTGTGGCAAGGGCCTTCGATAAGCCCAATGTCTACCCGAAAATCCAGTACGGCGTTGATAACATCCTGACTGTTGCCCACGCTCAGCTCCAGTGGCAAATCAGGAAAATCCTGCCGGTAGCGGGCGATCATGGCAGGAAGAATGTAATTACCAATGGTGCTGCTGGCGTATACGCGAATAGCGCCATTATCTTCACGAAAAAGCTGTTCAATTTCAGTTGTTTGCTCAAGCAGCGCCAGCGCGCGAGGATAGAGTAATCGCCCGTGCTCATTAACGACCAGGCGCTTACCCACGCGGTCAAATAGCTGGACACCAAGTTGCCCCTCTAAATCGGTAAGCGCGGCGCTAACCGCCGACTGCGACAATGACAACATCACAGATGCCTGAGTCGTCGAGCCGCTTTTCAGTACCTCAGCAAACACTTCAAGTTGTCGTAGGGTGATATGCATAGTCATTTTCCACCAGGTAGCCGTGCTTACCACTTATAAAGATTAATTATAAATATATAATCAATTTTATTTTTAAGCCACTTCACCTTACTATTTTGTCAAAGATTTCATTCCAATTCACAGGAGGGGTCATGACAGAACTCGCCCTACAGAATCATCGACGTACAGTGTGGCATTTTATTCCGGGGCTTGCCCTGAGTGCAGTTATCACCGGGGCCGCTTTGTGGGGTGGTTCCATTCCCGCCGTAGCGGGTGCCGGGTTCAGCGCCCTCACCTTAGCCATTTTATTGGGGATGGTTCTCGGTAATACCGTCTATCCACACATCTGGAAAAGCTGTGACGGTGGCGTACTGTTTGCCAAACAACATTTATTACGCCTGGGGATAATCCTCTACGGCTTCCGCCTCACATTCGCGCAGATTGCTGACGTTGGCGTCAGCGGTATCGTGATCGATGTGTTGACGCTGACCAGTACCTTTATGCTTGCCTGTTTCCTTGGGCAGAAAGTGTTTGGCCTGGATCGGCACACCAGCTGGCTCATTGGTGCCGGGAGCAGCATTTGCGGTGCAGCCGCGGTGCTGGCAACAGAACCGGTAGTCAAAGCAGAAGCCAGTAAAGTGACAGTCGCTGTCGCAACTGTGGTTATCTTCGGTACGATTGCAATCTTCCTGTACCCGGCAATGTATCCACTGCTGGCACACTGGTTTAGCCCGGAAACCTATGGGATTTACATTGGCTCTACCATGCATGAAGTAGCACAGGTTGTCGCCGCCGGACATGCAATTACCCCGGACGCAGAAAACGCGGCAGTGATTGCAAAAATGTTGCGCGTTATGATGCTGGCTCCATTCCTCATCATCCTGGCTGCCCGTGTGAAACAGCTGTCTCCGGCGACCGGAGGGGAAAAAAGTAAAATCACTATTCCGTGGTTTGCCATCCTGTTTATTGTGGTTGCGATTTTCAACTCGTTCCACCTGCTACCGAAATCCGTAGTGGACATGCTGGTTACGCTGGATACAGTTCTGCTGGCGATGGCGATGGCCGCACTTGGGCTTACCACTCACGTCAGTGCACTGAAGAAAGCAGGTGCTAAACCCTTACTGATGGCGCTTGTTCTGTTTGTCTGGCTGATTGTGGGCGGCGGTGCGATTAACGTTGCCATCCACGCGCTGATGGCATGATCGATCACGACTAACCCTTGTTAACCCGCTATACTCTCCCCTTTTGAGTATGGCGGGTTTAACTTATGAAATATATTGGAGCGCACGTAAGCGCCGCTGGCGGTCTGGCTAACGCCGCTATTCGAGCCGCGGAAATCGAAGCGACCGCATTCGCCCTGTTCACCAAAAATCAGCGCCAGTGGCGCGCCGCGCCGTTGACGACCGAAGTCATAGATGACTTTAAGTCAGCCTGCGAGAAGTACCATTTTTCTCCGGCACAAATCCTGCCTCACGACAGCTACCTGATTAACCTCGGACACCCGGTGAGCGACGCGCTGGAAAAATCACGCGATGCCTTTATTGATGAAATGCAGCGCTGTGAGCAGCTTGGCTTATCTCTGCTTAACTTTCACCCTGGTAGCCATTTGATGCAGATCCCGGAAGATGAGTGCCTGGCGCGGATCGCGGAGTCGATCAATATTGCCCTCGCTCAGACTCAGGGCGTGACGGCAGTCATTGAAAATACCGCCGGACAGGGCAGTAATCTTGGGTTTAAGTTTGAGCATCTGGCGGCCATTATTGATGGCGTAGAAGATAAAACCCGTGTCGGTGTCTGCATCGATACCTGCCACGCCTTCGCTGCCGGATACGATCTACGCACTACTGCCGAGTGCGAAAAGACCTTTGCGGAATTTGAACGCATCGTCGGCTTTAATTATTTACGCGGGATGCATCTCAACGATGCCAAGAGCACATTTGGCAGCCGTGTTGACCGCCACCACAGCTTAGGCGAAGGCAACATCGGTCACGATGCCTTCCGCTGGATCATGCAGGACAAGCGTTTTGACGGTATTCCACTGGTACTTGAGACCATCAACCCTGATATCTGGGCAGAAGAGATAGCCTGGCTGAAAGCCCAGCAAACAGAAAAAGCAGTCGCGTAACATCGTTCCCGCGCGCCAGACTAACTGGCGCGCCTCAGAAGTGAAAATCAAAGCTCTGGCATATGGTTACGCAAGATGCCCCAGAAATTTTCAGCTGTTTTATTCAACCGGGTATCCATCCTGTAAATATAGGCCTGAATTGGCACCATTAGCTCCGGTACCGCCAGTGAAACCAACCGTTTTGTGCGCAGTTCGTTAACAATCGACCATGCGGGCAACCAGGCGATACCATGTCCATCAAGCGCCATATTTTTCAGCAACTCACTCATCGAAGACATAAATAACGTGCGTCCCGTAATACCGCCCACTTCCGCCAGATGGCGGTTAACCAACCGCCCCATATAAGATGTACTGGTGTAGTTCAATATCGGCACCTGCGGCTGCCAGATATCAAACAACGGTTTACCCTGCTCATCAGCAGCACAAACAGGGTACAGCTCTGATTCAAAAACTTTCAGACCACAAAAAGGTGACTGCATCAGGTCTTCATCGCGAAATGAGATAATAAAATCACTTTTCCCTTCTCGCAGGGTGTTAACCGCCTGCACAACATCAATGGCCTCAACGTGATAAACAAATTCTTCGCCGTAGGCTGCCATCGAGTGAACTAATCTGGGTAGCATGGTAAGCGACAGCGAATGTGCCGCCGCAACTTTAATATTCGGCACTCCTAGCAAGTTATGACCGCTTAGCTCATCCAGATTACATTCCAGCTGTTGCAATAAGCTTCGTGTCTGCGAGTGAAACAACTTCCCCTCTTCCGTAAGTTGCAACGGCGAAGTGGTGCGATCAAATAACATGACTCCTACCGCCGACTCGAGCGCTTTGATCCGTCGGCTAAATGCTGGTTGAGATATATTACGTTGCTCAGCAGCCTGGGAAAAATGACGACAGGCTTCCAGTGTCAAAAAATCATATAACCATTTTGTCTCGATGTTTTTCATATCGGTCACACAGGTATTTAAATATGTCCATGAGCATATAACATCATGCCTGAGAATTTCAGGACATATCATTGACTCTCAGCAATTAGTGATTCGTTTTTTGCATGACACCTTCGTTTTTGACATTAACCTCCTGATGGTTTCTCCCATATGTTCGCGCTCGATTCTGACCAGAACCCATACTCTTTGCCGGGCGCTGGCATTCTGCCCCTGACTCAACACTCACAATCATGCGGTTTTTGCATTACAGCAAACATTATTGCATTTCTCATCGCCGTCATCAGCTGTTAAACATTAGCGAAAGAAAAAATACAGATTATTTATTAACGGTTAAATGAGGTATAAATCGTGAAAGGTTTAATTGGCGTACTTGGCGGAATGGGTCCTGCTGCAACCGTCGATCTTTTTAATAAATTTGTCACTTATACGGCAGCACAGTGCGATCAGGAACATATTCCATTAATTATTTCATCTATTCCTGATATTCCCGACCGGACCGATGCTCTGATGCATCATGGTCGCTCCCCTCTTCCCGCTATGCGTGATTATCTGCATAAACTGGAAGATGCCGGGGCGGAGTGTATTGTGATTCCCTGTAATACCGCCCATTTTTGGTTCAACGAATTAAAAGATTCCTGCCATATAGACCTGCTAAGCATTGTTGATACAACGATGAATGAGGTTGAAAAATGCAGAAAAACCCGTATTGGGCTGCTGGCAACCAACGCCACACTCTACATGGGACTTTATCAAAAAGGTATAGAATCTCTTGGCTTAAGCTGCATCAGTCCTGATACGTCCAGTCAGGAAAAAGTGATGGAAAGTATTTATTGCTTAAAAGCAGGTGATCTTAAGCACGCGCAAAAAATGATGCTTGAACAAGCCGAAATACTTTTCTCACGCGGTGCTGAAGTTATCGTTCTGGGCTGTACGGAAGTTCCTGTGATCCTTGCCGAAGCGGTTAAACAGTCACCGGATAAATATATTGATTCAACCGGATCATTAGTTCGTGCAGGTATTAAGTGGTACGAAAAAAGAGTAGGAAAGCACCATCTCCTGGCGCAATAAAAAACAAACCTAACTAAATAAACATATTAACTAAACACTCACCTTTAACGACAAATTATTGTCTGGCGGAGATCATTATGATTTGGCTAGAAATTATCGTGGTATTAGGATCAATATTTTTTGGTATTCGTCTCGGCGGGATTGGCATTGGTTTATGCGGTGGACTGGGACTGGCAATTCTGACGCTGGGATTTGGTCTTTCCATCGGTTCCCCGCCCGTAGATGTTATTCTTATTATTATGACGGTTGTTGTAGCAGCATCTGCACTACAGGCCGCAGGAGGCATGGATTATCTGGTACGCATCGCCGGCAATTTTATGCGACGAAATCCAAAATATATTAATATTATTGCGCCAATTATTACCTGGTCGATGACCATTATGGCGGGAACCGGGTTTATCGTCTTTTCTACCTTGCCGGTAATTGCAGAAGTGGCAAAAGAATCCGGCATACGTCCCTCTCGCACGCTAGCTGGCTCCGTAGTCGCCTCCCAAATTGCGATATCTGGCTCGCCGATTAGCGCCGCCATGGCCGCGATGCTGACGATCATGGAAGGGAATGGCGTCAGCTTTATTCAGGTAATGGCGGTTTGTCTTCCGGCCTCATTCGTTGCCGCGATGGTTGCCGCATTAATCGCTTCACGCCAGGGATGCGAGCTGGAAGATGACGAAGTATATCTGGAGCGTCTGCAAAAAGGTCTGGTCCGTAAATATGAAGGGCAGCACAGCACTACGCCGGGAGCTAGGCTTTCTGTCGGCCTGTTTATGCTGGCAACAGTCGTCATCGTTATTCTTGCCGCATGTCCTCAGCTACGCCCCGGCTTCGACATCGGTAGCCCAATGAATACGCGGGATATCATTATTATCTGCATGCTGTCCGCCGCTTGCCTGATGGTGGTGTTGTGTAAAACATCCACAGATTCCATTGTGCTGACATCCACTTTTCGCGCGGGCATGAGCTCACTGGCAGTAATTCTCGGGATCGTAACGCTGGGCACAACATTTATTGATGCGCATCTGGCGGAGATTAAAAGTATCGCGGGCGATATTCTGCAGGCCTATCCGATGCTGTTGGCACTGGTACTCTTTGGTACCTGCGCGCTCCTCTATTCACAAGGAGCAACCACGCCACTGATTATCCCTCTTGCCGTCGCCCTCGGTGTACCAACCTGGGCCATACTGGCTTCGTACGTCGCGGTAACCGGGGTGTTTGTTCTGCCAACTTACCCCACGTCGCTGGCAGCAATGGAATTCGACACCACAGGGACAACGCGGGTTGGCAAGTATGTCTTAAACCATCCGTTTATGTTGCCAGGGTTAGGCGGCATTATTGCTGGTGTTGCCTTTGGCTTTATCATTGCACCCATGATTGCCTGAACCGCATAGCAAAAGGATTCGTTATGCCTCGCCCCATAGAATTTCAATGGATAACGCTTTAAGCATAAAAAAAGGGCAGAGAAATCTCTGCCCTTTGATGAGAGGAGGGTTATGCCGCTTTAGCGACAGCGTCCTCTTCCGGACGTTTCAGGAACGCATAGGCCAGACCCGCAACCAGCGTACCTGCGATAATTGCCAGCAGATATCCAAGAACCGGTGTAATTGCGCCAGGAATCAGCAGTACGAACAGACCACCGTGCGGAGCCATCAGCTTAGCACCTACCGCCATGGAGATTGCTCCGGTCAACGCACCACCGACGATACAGCACGGCAGAACACGCATCGGGTCACGGGCTGCGAACGGAATCGCCCCTTCGGTAATGAAGCACAGACCCAGAACCAGAGCGGCTTTCCCCCCTTCCTGTTGTGCTTTGTCGAATTTACGACGCGCAACAAGGGTAGACAGACCCAGTGCCAGCGGTGGCACCATACCCGCCGCCATGATTGCAGCCATTGGCGCATACGTTTGTGTACTCAGCAGACCCACACCGAAAGCATATGCGGCTTTGTTTACCGGTCCCCCCATGTCAGTACACATCATACCGCCAAGAATTGCACCGAGTAGTACCGCATTCGCCGTCCCCATGGTTTGCAGCCAGTGAGTCAGACCTTCCAGGATGCCAGCAACCGGTTTGCCAATGAGGTAAATCATCGCCAGACCCACCACCAGGCTCGAGAGCAGTGGAATGATCAGGATCGGTTTCAGCGCTTCCATACTTTGCGGCAGTTTCAGCTTAGTGCTGATTAACTTCGCCAGGTAACCCGCAAGGAAACCGGCAATGATCCCGCCGATAAAACCGGAACCGGTGCTTACCGCCAACATACCGCCGATAAGACCCGGCGTCAGGCCAGGACGGTCGGCAATAGAGAACGCAATGTAACCCGCCAGAACCGGAACCATCAGCGCAAAGGCTGAGCCACCGCCAATCTGCATCAACGCTGCTGCCAGCGTGTTAGGCTCTTTAAATGCTTCAATACCAAACGCGAAAGACAGCGCAATACACAGGCCACCGGCAACCACCATTGGCAGCATGTAAGAAACGCCCGTCAGCAGGTGACGGTATGCGCCAGCACTCTCTTTCTTACCCTGTGTCGCTGTAGACTGTCCTTTCCCCGCAGGCTGGTAGAGGGTCGCTTCGTCGACGGCTTTATCCAGCTCTTGCTTCGTTTTCTTCAGTGCCAGACCGGTCGAGGTACGGTACATCGGTTTTCCGGCAAATTTCGCCAGATCCACTTCAATATCAGCAGCCACGATCACCAGATCAGCTTCGGCAACTTCTTCCGGGGTTATGGCATTACCCGCCCCAACAGAGCCACGGGTTTCAACCTTCACCCACCAGCCGCGTTTTTTGGCCTCGGTTTCAATGGCTTCAGCAGCCATAAAAGTATGCGCTACGCCCGTTGGACAGGCCGTTACCGCAACCACACGTTTCGGACCACTGCTTGCCACAGGTGCGGCAGCAGCTGGCGCGCTGTAGGGTTTTGCATGACTTTTCGCTTCGCTAAGGAATAACTCAGGATGAGCAACCGCACGACCAATATCACCCAACCAGACATTTTTTCCGTTCAGCGAAGTGTCATTCGGGAGTTTGTCGCCCAGAACAATCGCCAGCTCAGCATCATTAGGATTATCAATAATATCCAGATGCGCCTTATGCGCCGCCGCTCCAAGCAGGGTTTTCGCCATGTAAGCACGAGCCTGGCCGAGATTAGCGTCAATAATCAGCAGCGTTTTCATTATGCCTCTCCTGCTGTCAGTTAAACGGTTTTAAGTCGACACGCGCCATCATTGCGGCCAACTGAGGACGATCGGTAATACCCACATTACTTTGACTTACGGCCAGTGCAGCAACAGCGGTTGCCAGACGTAAGGTGTGTTCACTGGACTCACGCATCAGCAGGCCGTAAATCAGGCCGCCGACCATTGAGTCTCCCGCACCTACGGTGCTGACCACCTCAACGGATGGCGGTTTCGCAATCCATTCGCCTGAAGCGTTAACCCACAGCGCACCTTCCGCACCGAGTGAAATCACCACATGAGCGATACCCTGCTCGCGCAGTGCATGTGCAGCATCAATAACATCTTTCATTTCCGGCAGTTTACGGCCAGCCCAGATCTCCAGCTCGCGGCGGTTAGGTTTTACCAGCCACGGAGCCGCTTTCAGACCCGCGACCAGTGCTTCACGGCTACTATCAAAGATAATGCATGGACACTGGCTGCGCAGGCGCGTCATCCAGTCGGTGAATGCTTCCGGACTAACACCGGTCGGCAAGCTGCCGCTGACACACACCATGTCGAACTGCCCCAACCAGCTCAAGGAGTCATTCACAAAGCGTTCCCAGTCGGCTGGGGTGACTTCAAAACCAGAGAAATTGAAGTCTGAAACTTCGCCGTCTTTTTCAGTCAGTTTGACGTTAATACGGGTACGCCCCTGCACCACCTGAAAACGGTTAGCAATACCCAATTCGCTGAACAGTTGCTGAAAGCCATCCTGGTTGTCTTTACCCAGGAAACCGCCAACCGTAACGTCGATACCCAGATCTTTCAGAACTTTCGCGACGTTGATGCCTTTTCCAGCCGCGTGCAGACCGGTCGTTTTAACCAGGTTAACTTCACCGCGTTCAATTTCCGGGCAAAAACCGACAAGGTCGTAAGCCGGGTTCAGGGTGATAGTTGCAACACGTCTGCTCATTACGCGCCCTCCCCAAGACCTGCCGCGATAGCATCGCCAATCGCTTTCAGCGCCTGTTCAGCATCATCACCCTGTGCGGTAAAGCGCAGGTGATGTCCTTTCTTCACGCCTAAGGCCACGACTTTCATCAGACTACGTCCATTTGCCGGTTTTCCGGTTCCATCAAGATTTGTCACGGTAATTTCACTGTTAAATTGTTTAATCGTATTCACCAGCATGGTGCCCGGACGGGCGTGTAAACCATGCTCATTGCGCACCACAAACTCAGCGCTCAATACATCGTCAGTTAATGCGTCATCGCTGGTCAGCAGCGCCAGCACGGTAGCTGCGTCAGCTTTCAGTAAACGGTCAGCTTTATTGTTCAACAACAGATCGCCAAGGCGCTTCAGCACCGCAACGGGCTGCTCATCATTCATAGCAACGGTAATCAACGCCGCCGCCGTTTCACCTTGAACCTCAAATGCGTTGGCCGCACGACTGACCGCGATAGCGCTGCGCACATTGCCTTCAGCACAGTCATTCAGCCAAATCCCTTGACCGAGATTCATCGGTTGTTCGTTAATCGCTCTGGTGACGAATGTCGCATCGACCGCTCCAGCTTCTTTCAGCCGTGCAGCGTTCAGCGCCTGCAGCGTCATCAGAGAGTTGGCGGCAACGTCCAGCGTCAGCATGTCATTATCAAGCTTCAGCTGTTCACTTTGCTTTTCGCCCATCAGTAAGGCGCGCAGTTCTTCTGCTGTAGTGGCTGATTTCAGTTGCTCAGCCACCGAATCATCACTCAGCACGTGCGTCAGTTGGCGCAGTAAACCGAGGTGTTCATCCGAGCTGGCTGCAATACCGATAGCCACATACGCGACCTGGTCTTCACCCCAGGTCACGCCTTGCGGGAACTGAAATACCTGCACACCGGTTTTCAGCACGCGGTCGCGCGTATCCGTTGTACCGTGAGGTATAGCAATACCGTTGCCAAGGAAAGTGGATGTCTGTTGTTCGCGTGCCAGCATGCCATCGACGTAGCCCTCCGCGACGTTGCCCGCTTGAACTAACGCGGCTGCAACCTGACGAATGGCCTCTTCTTTGTTTCCGGCCTGCTCGCCCGGGTGTATATCCTGAACAGATAACTGGAACATGGTTCTCCTCTCCTGCTGAATTGAAACGATTCAGCTAACATGAGAAAAAAGGCGCCACCCGACTCCATCATTTAAAATCTGATAGCGCTGAAACGTTTCAAGAAGTTTTGCTCTTTCTGCTTCAGCACGCAAGTAAAGTTGTAGATTTGCTTGCTGAATTTAGATGTAACGCACATTTTTTCTTCTATGTGTGAAAATTGCTGACGCAAAAAACAGGGTTACCCTATCAGGTTCAGCATCGTCAGCATGCTGTTTTCTCAGACTGAAATGCGATTTTGATTTTTCATGCTGATTTTGATTTAGCTCCTTGTTTGTTTTCTGACAAGCAGCGTAAACTCCGCCTCTCTTCACACCACTGATATCGAAACATGCATAACACCCCCGTAGCCGCCACACCAAAGGCGTTTGATTTAACGTCTTCGGCGTTTTTGCTTGTCGCTTTTCTGACGGGTATTGCTGGCGCATTGCAGACTCCTACACTCAGCCTTTTTCTGACCGATGAAGTCCATGCCCGCCCAGGGATGGTGGGTTTCTTTTTTACCGGCAGTGCCGTCATCGGCATCCTGGTAAGTCAGTTTCTGGCCGGGCGCTCTGATAAAAAAGGCGATCGCAAGAACCTGATTGTTTTTTGCTGTGTGCTGGGGATGCTGGCCTGCGTGTTGTTTGCCTGGAACCGTAACTATTTTATTTTGCTGTTTGTCGGTGTTTTTCTCAGTAGCTTTGGCTCTACCGCTAACCCACAAATGTTTGCCCTCGCCCGCGAGCATGCCGACCGCACAGGCCGGGAAGCCGTGATGTTCAGCTCAATTTTACGCGCACAGGTTTCACTGGCATGGGTGATCGGTCCCCCTCTGGCCTACGCACTGGCGATGGGGTTCAGCTTTACGGTGATGTATCTCAGCGCTGCGGTCGCATTTATTATCTGCGGCGTCATGGTCTGGCTGTTCTTACCGTCCATGAACAAAAACGTCCCACTGGCAACCGGCGTAGTCGAGGCCCCAAGGCGTAATCGTCGTGATACGCTTCTGCTTTTTGCAATCTGCACATTAATGTGGGGCACCAACAGCCTCTATATTATTAATATGCCGCTGTTCATCATCAACGAACTGCACCTGCCGGAAAAACTCGCAGGCATCATGATGGGTACCGCCGCCGGGCTGGAAATACCGACAATGCTGATCGCCGGATACTTTGCTAAACGGCTGGGCAAACGCCTGTTAATGCGGTTCGCTGTAGTCGCCGGTTTTTTATTTTATGCCGGTATGTTGCTGGCGCACTCACCGGTTATTTTGCTCGGTTTGCAACTATTGAACGCGATTTACATCGGCATTCTCGGCGGAATTGGGATGCTCTATTTTCAGGATTTAATGCCGGGACAGGCTGGTTCAGCTACCACCCTGTATACGAACACCATCCGCGTGGGGTGGATTATTGCAGGTTCGCTGGCGGGCATTGCCGCTGAAATCTGGAATTATCATGCCGTGTTCTGGTTCGCGCTGGTGATGATTATCGCCACCGTATTTTGCCTCGCGCGCATCAAAGACGTTTAAGAGCCTGATGGGACTGGCTCTAGGGTGCGGTCAGCGCTTCGAGTTCAATAAGATACAGCATTGCCTGGTGCGTTGTTTGCCCGCACATTTCCGCGCTGGGCTGCAAACCTGCACACACTTTTGGGCGCAACTCAGAACCAAAGAGTTTACAGCGCAGTGATTCATCAAGCTGAACGCACGGTGTATTGGCAGGCTTGCCTAGCATACAATTATTCACTGTTTAAAATATGCATCGTTGCTGTTAGCATCACAACCGTCTTATCATTGAGATCAGAAGGACATCTCTCTATGAAACCAAAGCTGTATTCGTATGTACGCTTTTCATCTGCGAAGCAACGGGAAGGTAACTCGCTGGAGCGTCAGCAAGATACAGCGCTAAGAATTGCATCCCGCTATGACCTTGAGCTTGATACAACTGCTTTCCACGATCTTGGCATGTCTGCGTTCAAAGGAAAAAACGCGCATGAAGGGAAGCTATCAGAATTCATCAAACAGATTGGAATCAAAGTTCCTGTTGGATCGTGGTTGGTAGTCGAAAATCTTGACCGTATTAGCCGTGATGATGCCTGGAGCGCGTTGGATATTTTCAAAAGTATACTGAGTAAGGGAATTGTCATTGTTACCGGTATGGATGAAAAGGTTTATAAATATGCGGATGTAAAGAATAATCCAACGGATCTGATCATCTCATTGTTGATGTTCACCCGCGCACACGATGAATCGTTAACAAAAAAGAACCGAGTTGAATCACAAGCCCGTTCTCTGATAAGGCATAACCTAACAAGAAAATCTGGAACGCCAGCAAAATCAATAGAATCAGTGGGTCAAAATGTCTGGTGGGTAGACACAAAGTCAGGATACGTTACTCCACACCCAATGTATTTTTCCGCAGCGCAGAAGATTATTGAACTAAAGCAAAGCGGTGAAACTCTTCTTGGGATCCAACGATATCTTAACAAACATTACCCTGCACCTAAAAAGAGGATTTATAAAGACCAGACAGGTCAAGCACTGACACCCAAAACGGAGCAATGGGGAAAGCATTTAATTCGGACCTTCTTGAACCCTACTGTTCATGGGCAAAAGGTTTTTACGCTAGATAAGCGCGATGAATCAGGTGCCATTATGTGCGATCCGGATACAGATGCGCCATTGAAAGAAACGTTAACTATTCCTGATTACTACCCGGCACTGATGTCAGAAATAGACTATCTGACACTATCAAAACTGGACCGAAACCGAGCAGTTACTCGAAGTTCCTCAAAATACCCAGAGGGCAACCCTGAACCAGAAATCCCACTACTCTCAGGCATTGGTATCCTTTTTTGCGGAAAATGTGGGTCTTTCATGTTCAAATCAGGTTCAAGTAAAAACAAGTACCGTTATATATGTGGTTCAAAGATTGTTCAGGGTAAGCCCTGCGGTAAGAAAGGGTTTACGTCATATCAGCTTGAGCATACTGTTTTGCAACTAATCTCTGATCACGTCTGGAACAACCACCAAGAAGATAAAACAGCCTGGTACGAATCTGAGATTGAAAAGGCATCAGAAGCTGTTAATACGCTGTATAAACTAGCAACTTTAACTGACGGCCTCGAAGAATTGGCAGATCAGATTAAAGCCAATAAACAGAAAAAAGTAACGCTTGAGCGAGAATTTCAACAGTACAAAATCAGCCGTTCAGAAATTCAAACCACTGGCTGGGAACAATTCCGACATTTCGATGTTCATGACACAAAGAACCCTAACCGTAAGCGGATTAGACTAAAGGTAAAACAAGCTATCAAACGTATTGATTGTTATGACATTGATGAGCGACATGATCATTTCGAAGTGACTTTCTCCGACGAGACAAAGCAGAGAATAGTGATTAAGTTCAATCGCAACCGATCTCCTGGTGTTTCGTATGTAGAAGCACAAACAGTCAACGCTCATGACTTACTAAAAATGCAAGGACTTGTGTTGCACTCTTTCATTGATGAACTGATTGAGCCTGAAAAATTTGCCCAGCATATTAAGGACAAACAAGAAGTCAGCATTCTAAACCCGACGTTTATCACTGAACTGGAAGATGGTGTAGGTAAAGCCGAAGGTGATGGAATGGCTATCATGGTGGATGGCAATAAAAACAAATCATATGCAACTGTCAATGGTATTAAGTACGAGATTAACTCTCTGGAAGACTTAGAAAAACTTTCACGCTAAATCACTCTCCCCTTGCCTACTGACAAGGGGAAACCAACCAGTCTCCCCCAGATATCATTCAATACCAAAACCACGTAAAACTCGATACAGAGCGTTTTAGAGCAAGGGGGCAAATTACATCAGTTTCCTTATGTCTACAAACTGAGCCCATTGCACTGCTTCTTATCGAACCACTTCTGCGGTTGCTTGAAAGCCCGTACTAAATCGAAGGAAATCCCCTCAAGCTGGAATACACAGGACTAACCGCAACCTACCCCACCTTAGCATCAAGCATATTAACCCTTTGAAAAACCATAAAATACAATCATCCTCGTCCCCATCCCCCCTCTTACACTCATGCCAATCGATCGTTTTTATAGATCGATATCGCATTATTGATAGATTTTATAGATCAATGTAAGATCATGATTCTTCGTGTGGTGTTTCTCGCAGGCAAGACTCTCGGGATGAGTACTCTGCCCCCCGATTAAGTACGAAAGAAAGAAGGTATCCAGAATGACTATCCTTATAAAAAGCTTAAAAATCATGGCATCAGGGGTTGTTCTCATTTCAGCTATAACCGCTGCCTCCAGTACCGTCTATTTCTTACCAGAGGCAAAATCAGCGGGTGTCGCCAGCCGCGACCAAAAAGCCCTGATGTTTCTCGGCATGGACAGGGATGTAAATCTGAAGGGAATATGCTTCGCGATGGCAAAGCAATCATCATCGATCGTGCCGCTGGTGGATATCACTGCGACAACTGATAACAGCAGATTTAAGATGCACGGGCTACGCCCAAAGAATAACGACGATACAAAGGAATTGGTCTGCTCTCTTGGTTCAGAGGCCGGGGATTTCTTGACTGGCATTTCGAAGTCTACAGTCGTTAACGTGAAGCTGGATTTCAATGGCGAGATCCGCAGTTACAGCTTCGACACTAGAGAGTTCAGGAAAATATTGACTGCCAATGGGCAAGACGTGTGGGCAAAAGCAGCTAAAGGCTACGCTCAGGGAGTACGTGCCCCCATTTTCTATGGAAGCGATAGCGAAGTCCCCAAAAACAATGCAGTCACCTCAAACGTCGATACATACAGTTATAAAGCAAGTGATGAGAAACTTAATTGGGTCTGGAAAAGCCTTAGCCCTGAAACCCGAAAACGTTTACTCCCTTCGCAAAGAGAATGGATAAAGCAAAAGTCCGGCTGCAATAATGAACAGAAATGCCTTATCGACATGACCAATAAGCGCATTACTGAACTGGAGTCTGAAAATGGAAAGTAATGTACTAACTTTAGTTTTAAAAAATGATTGGGTGACTTTCCCTTTGGATCTTACCTTTAACGGAAAATACACGCTCGGACAATTTCATCTGACAGATACGTTCATCGTTGAATATATGAAACTAATACATGGAATAGAAATACCTGATTCATGGATCATTAGCTGTTTCACTAACATATCAAATCTCGATACCCGTAAGGTTATGTATATGGAAAGTTGCGATATGTTGACTAAAAACACAATTAATGAGATCCGCAATGTAGTGAAATTTCCTTCTGACGACGTGAAAATATATCGCTATGATAAGAAGATTGTTAAGATAAAATTGATGGAAGATGACAATGAAATCAAGAATTGAATGTCGCATTAAACAATCAGTCATAACTGTTGCTATCGCCTTCAGTTTTTACGTGTTTCAGGGGATTGCTTTAAACCCATGCCAAGCGAAATCAACTGAAGTAAAACCGACTTCAAACGCAGATACTGTTTCTTTACAACAAACCACGCAATTATCCAGACCGTCTATCATCGATATACTTCCGAGACTTTATACCGCAGAAGAGGTTTATTCACGATTTAAAGAACATGAATTTCGGGCAACTAACGACTTTAAAAATTGTCGATTAATGGTTACAGGTAAAATAGTCAGTATCGGCACTCTTACATTAAGTAATAAACCATTAGTTACATTGGGTATTTCTGGTTCGAATGAAGGACTAAAGTTTATTTTTGAGAATACGGATTATGATAACGATAAGGTAGCGGCATTAAACGTGGGAGATACAGTAATTATTGCGGGATGGAATGCACACCCTGGAACATTCGAAGGTGTTTTTTTAGAGCATTCGCAAATCATGACTAATATGATTTCAAAGAAAAAAATGCAAATGCTTGCTGTAAATGGTGGTGTCTATGATCGGGAGATTTGTCATAAGTAATGCTCTATATAATCTTCAAACGCAGTGGGGAGCCCCTTGCCCCCTTTGCAAATGATTTTCTCAATCATTCAATAAATTATGTCTGGGTTAGTTGATGTGTAATTTTTCTAGCATTCACTATTGACAAAACCGTTAATACATATTTAGTCGTTTAATTATCTAACCTTCCTCATGGGTAACCGATGTACCGATCAGCGGAGAAAACCGTAATTGACTTTGCACCTCGAGAAAGCGCGACATATAAGTTTTTTGCATTCATACCCTTACCTTGCGCATCTAATATTATGCAATGATCGGTCTCAAGTCCTTTTAGTAAAAGAGTTGAACCAATTGCTCGACTCGGTATTCGTTTATCCCCATTGTGACGTATTCTTTCTCGTATGACAGATGCTGCTTCAGCTATTGTTTGAGATGACTGACTAATAGAATGGCTAACGGCATCTTTCAACGCTTCATAAGCAGTCTTACGGTAGATTCTTGTTCCTGACTTAAGGGGCAAGAGCTCCAGTACAGTCAGTAGATTACGCCTGGTCCCCTCAATAGCTAATGTACATAATGCTTGTTCATGGGGGAAAGGAGCTGTTTTATTTCTCTTAGCAAGTATGGAGGTAACTCGTCTAAGGGTATGGGTAACTTCAATATTCGTAATCATTGAAGCTGCAACATCAAGCAGTGATTTTATTAGCTGAAAACCGACTTGTTGATCGAACATAGTCGCAGCTAACATTACACCGCATAACTGAACTTGTTCAACAACTTCGATTCGAGAGGTAACTTGTGCATATTGATGTCGAGATAATTCATTTACTGAACTTCCTATAACCAACAGAGAATCATTTGGATACTTGTTAAGAATAGAATGTTGAACATTCCTCTGCATAGCCAGATCAACGTGTTGCAGCCCAGTCAAACGATGCCATGTCACATACTCGGGACAAGATAGTAAGTCAACTTGTCCTCCTCGCATGAGTTCTTCTCTTACATCTAAAATCCACCGACCCAAACGAGATGTTCCAGCATTTTCCCAACGCCATGGCGTAGATAACTCCCCTAAAAGCGGAAAATCTTGCCCTATGCACATATTCCATTCGGGCATTGCATTACGTCGACCAAAATCAAAAATACATTGCATGGGGTCACCAAAAATGGTCGTCGGTAGAATCGTAGCCAAAGCCTTAATCAAATCGTGTTGGGTAACATCACAATCTTGATACTCATCTACTAAAAGCCGTGAATAGGAAGCTTTTAAAATGCAATTTAGTGCGCCAGAATTGAGATATTTAAGTACGGCTCGACGAACCTCAGGGTAAAAGAGTTTTGGATTTTCCATTGTAGATCCAACGTGGCACGAGCCTCTGAAAGAGTACGCAATTCTTATCAACCAACCATCAATCGTTGCCACAGAGTAATTTTTTGAAGGGATGTGCTCGCGAGTAAGCCGTTTTTTTAAAGCAGAAACACCAGCAGTTGTATGAGTAAGAACGAGATAAGGTTTGGGTTGATTTCTGCGCAAAATGTTAATTATTAATTGCGTTTTACCACATCCCGCAGGCGCAACGATGGAACTCAACCTACTTTCAAGAATCAAATCCTCCATCTTTTTTCCTTACTGTCGTGCCCAAGTGAGCAAATCGTACAATGTATTTGTTAAAGCTGGGCCAAATTCTTTGTATGAAGGACATACAATTTGACGGAATATTTGCTCCGAAGGATCAATATCTTTGTACCAACTTTTTTTACCAGCAGCGGCTGCCAGTATCTTACGATGTTCCTCTTCAAAGCGATGGAGACAATCATCCAATCTGTAACGATTTTGAGAAGCACTCTGGATAGCTGCATCTACCGAATCAAAACCTTTACGGTCAATAGCGATCGTAAGAATGGCAGCGATAAGTTCTGCGGGACATGATTGAAAAATTGCGTCTTCCGTAGAATTATTATTGCCCCACTCAACAACTTTTATACCTGCGGCTAATACTTCCTGTGTAAATGGCTTATGAACTTGCTCTTTATCTGAATCTTTAAATAAAACTGTTAAATATCCTAAAGAAGAGAAAACTTTTGCACGGGCAAACATGCTATCTCCACCACCATCTGCAAAACTTATTCCTTTTGAACAGTTCGTTGGAATTCCGCTATCTTGATAGAATAAGTCAACACCTCTCATTAAGCCTATTTCAGTTTTCCCTTCACAGACAATAACTTTCTTGCTCAAAAAAGCTTCAGCACAAACTCTTAATGTGGATTGTTCATCATTTCCACTTCCAAGATCGTAAATATGGTGTGATGCAGTAACTACATCGTTAGCTGGAGGTGGCGGAGGTAAACGTCGAATTACATGAAGTTGGTGTGCTTGTAACTCGCGAAGAACATGTGGAGAATGAGTGGTGATAAAAACCTGCTTCTCTGGATCTGTATCCTTAGAGCCCAACTCATGAAGAAATCGGGTAATACGGTATGGCTCTAACCCAAATTCTGCTTCATCAACAAGAAGTATGCTGGAGTGATTAGCTGCCTTTTGTATGCCACTAATCAGGAGACGGGATGAGCCAGTTCCTAAGAGCCTTAGCGGTGTCTCGTCTGAATTGTGGAGGCTTATCGCACCATTTGAGAGAGATACACCATTCACATCTAAACAAGCTTTCACTCCGGTAACTGGCACCCCCAGGTTCTCGCCGATTGTTTGTATTTGCGACAATATAGTAGTGATTTCTGGGAGTTGCTGTGCAGCGAAGGCCTGTCGAGTCTGCCTACCTAGTTGGGATAGTACTGATGAAACATCAAAAGTATTTTCAGTTAGTTTGTTTAATACTGACCTACTTCCCCAAGCCAAATGATGATGGGATGTTGCTCCAAGTCTAGACGGTGATATCAATTCACGATGCTTCCATGGCAGACGACGTTCAATCCCCTCTGCTTCTGCTCTCTCTGAAAATAATCTCCAGTCAGGCTCCAGGTCAGAATCAACAACCAACTTTACAGTCAGGACTGTTTCAAAACCATCCCCAGGCCGCGGTTCATCAACAATTAACTTATCGTTTACGTTGAACGCTCGTAAGAAAGGTCCATATTTTTCAATATTTAATAATTCATCGTTTAACTCGCCCAATGTGACAGCGATGACAATTGGGGAGTCCACGTTCATCTGGAAAAAATCAGCATCATTGAAGGCATAGGATCTTCTTGCCCCTAAAGCGAGGTCAATAGCATCAAGTACAGTAGATTTGCCAGTGTCTCCCGGCCCGATTAAACAATTAAGTCCCGGTGATGGTGACCATTTTAGTTGTCTAACTACACGGAAGTTAAGGATTTCTAATTGACGGATTACTGGCATGGATCGCGTCCTTATGAAATGTATCAATCTAAAAGATATAGTCGGAAACGATAGTATCGCGCTGTTTAATTAAAATCAGTGAGATGTCACATGATTCGCGATCAATCTTTTTAACATGAAATTGTTACTACTATCCAATCTGTCCGATGCTTGAATACATTCAGTATCATTATGGTATACCTGATATAGACCATAAAACAAAGTCTCAATAGAGTTGAATTTAACTCTATTGACAACAAAATAACGTGATGTATCATATGGGTATTGGTTTGATATTTAAAAGAGAATTCATGATGAATGTCCGTATCTACTGCCGTGCATCTACTGAAGGTCAACACGCTGATCGTGCATTATTTAGCCTGCGCGAATTTGCGCGAAGCAAAAAATGGTCGGTTGCCGGAGAATACATTGAGAATGCCAGCGGTGCGAAGCTGGAGCGAGTTGAACTCATGCATCTACTGGCGGAAGCACAACCCGGTGATCTACTTCTTATTGAAGCGATTGACCGTCTCAGTCGTCTTCAACATGAAGAATGGGCTGAACTCAAAGCTACGTTGAACAGTAAAGGGCTGGTGATCGTATCAATGGACTTACCGACCAGTTGGCAGATGGTTGAAATGTCCGGTAACGACCTTACTAGTGGCATTCTTCGGGCAGTCAATGCAATGCTGATCGATATCCTTGCGACAATGGCACGGCAAGATTATGAAACCCGGCGTAAACGTCAGGCGCAGGGTATCGCAAGAGCAAAACTGGCGGGTTTGTATATGGGGAAAGAAAAAGATATGGAAGCCCGTGAGACTGTTCGCGAAATGCTGGCGCAGAACGTTAAACCAGCCCACATAATGAAAGCGGCAGATATAAGCCGTGCCACGTTTTACCGAATCAAGAAAGAGTTAATAAGCTAATTATATTAGCTCGGACTCAAACTGACAGTTTTAGCAGTCAGACTGTAATCGAATCTAACCGCCCACACTGATTGATGAGCAGTCATGCTTCTCTATTGAAGAGATTCTAGTTGATGGCATCACTTAATAATGAAGGGAAATAGACTAAGGAATCGTAACAGGAAAGCCCAGTATACACGTGTATAATGGGCTCTCCTGTTACGATACGGCGAACTTAGCTGAAAGTCCGCAGTAAGCGAAGTGTAGTGTTCAACAAAACTGGCCACACCTTTAGAGTTTTCAGAAGAATCGTTCTGATTCTTTCGGCGTCAAGCCAACATTACCTTTCAGTAATCGAAATTTGGTGAATACTTTACAGGAGACATTGATCCTTTCTTTCTGAGGTCATCAGGGATCTTCTTACCAAGATAGAGCTGTGTAACTTCAGGAGATGCCGCGCGTCCCCGAAAACCAAAGCGTGAACTTTGAGTGGCTTCAAACTCATCATCTTCATCCCATTGACGCATTTCAGGAAAGTTATCACGGGTAGATTTTAACCACTCATCAGCTATATATACCCCCCTGACAATTCCTTTTACTGTAGCCAGGATAACTTCAGCTTTGCTTGCTCGTTCGAGGCTTATACGCCAACTGAAGCGTACTGCGTCATAGAGATCAACATCCTTTGAACTTCTGTTAACTGATATCATCAGAGCTTTGTGCTTAAATTCAACTGTCTCAGGCTGGTACGTTGCGATTAATTCTTTGATATGTGCAGCACCATATTCGTTACTGCCAGCACCATTCATGATGTTTGTCAAACCAGGGTAAGCATCGATTAGGGCAGCCTCCACCTCGTACGCAGTCTTTTCATCGGCGATACCATGCCGATGGATAACATGTATGACCTCCAGACCAACTAATCTAATCTCGCGAAGTTGCTTAAGTTTGTTACTGAGTAGTTCATCATCATCAGCGACAGCCACTTCACCGCGCATGTGAGCAAAAACGCGATTACCTTTCCCCTTACCCACGTAAAAAGTACTTCCGTCTCGTGGATCAATCAGTCGATATACATACCAACCAAGATGTTCGATTACCCCCGGAGGGAACTCATTAATATCCATATCAAAACACCTATTACTTGATTAATGCGATATAAGTTATACTTTCAGCTACCAGTTGACAATTTGTAAGCCATACAAAAATTCACACCCTCCACCGTTGTCACGTTCAAATAGCATCTTCCTCACCGAGTCGATATTTATGCCTCCTTTCTCCTGGAGAGAGTCTTAAAAGGACTTCCTTTTAGGACTCGCAAATCGCAACAGTGGGATGCCGCCCACGCATGTCTCAAAAGTTTGATTTCTCATTTCTAAACACATTAAAGATTGAGACATGGAGATACATAATGTCAACTATGGGTATGTTCGTGTAAGTACGGATGAACAGACGACGGAGAATCAACAACGGCAGACAGTCGAACGCTATCAAATTGACAAATAGTTTATCGATGAAGTCACCAGTGGCACGACAAAAGCTATAGGACTTGATGGATAGTCATTTCTAATGAATTATATACGTGAAAGAGATATTGTTGTATGTGTTGCTGTAGATCGTATTGGACGAAACACAGTCGATTTATTGCAAACAGTTGAGATATTAAAAGAAAAAAGAGTTAGTGTTGTCAGCATGCTGAGGGCTTCGATTTAAGCACTCCAGCAGGGGAAGTCATGCTTACCATCATGGCAGCACTGGCAAAAATAGAACTATCTATATTAAATGAGCTTAGAAAGGCTGGAATTAAACGCGCCACAGCTCAAGGGATCCAATGTAGTAGAACTGCCAAGGCGACTACTGAAGACATACTGTTACTGATTGCACAAGGTAAGAGCCTTAGAGAGATTGAAACAGAGCTTGGGATAAGCAAAGCGATCTACTTCCGTCTCAAACTACATTAACATGATTTGTTGCCACCTTTAGAAGTTGGTTAAGATCCTTTTTAAGGTTTTGCAACTTAGAGTTTTACCTAACATTAGCGTTTGATTTGACCCTTAAGTTTAATTTTTATAATTTATAAGGTTTTATGTAACTAGACTAATGGTCATTTACAACAACATGAATTACTATGTGAATATATCAAAAATATAAGACATAGACTTCAGAGAAGCAGACTCACCTGCCCTATCGCTATATACTTATACCGCCCCGATGTTTCAGGGCAATATTATAAAACCCAGCCTATGTAATTTATCCATTATTTCTCACATGGCTAACTTATGTCTTTACCAGTAACCCTTAGACACCATTCATACTTATTATCAATAGAATTCCAGTGCCAAATGCTGATGGCACCATGCAGACCTTCTTGGTAGAGAGCCCCCAACCTAACGACAACAGATGCTTGTGCGGAAACAAAAAGATGTACTTCTTCTGCCTCTTTCTTTAATTCGGAGATGATATAGCTGATGCTTTTAACGATTTTCTCCTGTTCATCCTCTTCAGGAAGATTATCAAATCGGAACCCTGTACTTAGTTGAACATGTAAAGTGTGTCCTACAAAATCAGCAGGAAGATCTTTTTCTAAAATTTCCATCGTAAAAGAAATTGCGAGACCGATAACCCGTCCATTGTTTGACGTCACACATTTACTATCAGTTATTATCTGTCCATTATAACGTTTAACTATCTTAGCATTTGTGGGAGAGGCATCAAGAGGATGAAATACTTTTTTGCCTCGATCAAAGTCAAACAACTTTAGAGCCAAGTGCCCATCTGTCATAAAACTACCAATCATATAAAGATACGGCACACTACCTATTGCTGTAACATAAGCAGTTGTCGCCCCATTGTGATGTATTCTATCCCTGATTGTTTGTCGGATGAAATTAGCATTGTTCAAGATGTTATTTTTATTTCTAGAATCGAATAATTTAAAATCCACATTTAAAACCTTCGCCTTCTCCCTTAAAGAAAGCATTTTATCAGCAGCTTGAGGATCAGTATTTTCAAATCCATATGCGCGGATAAGAGCAATATCCCGCTTATTCAAATCTTTCAGAGCAACATAAGCACATATACACCACAAAATAAACCCAGCAATCAGAAATAGAACACCAAACACAAGGGCAAGATCAGAACACTTTTGATAAGTAAATGTTAATCCGTTAATAATATTAATATTTTTCTTGAGGAATGCCTCTGAAAATACAAGGTTAACCGCCCAACCTCCAACTAATCCTGCCATTCCAATCCTAAGCAACCCAAGCGTCAGTCGAGATAATTGATCTTTAGGTCTGAAAATCATTTTAATGAGATACATAAGTGTTGCGTTGTTCATTATAAGCCCTCAGAATTCCTGTCGCAGGAGATTTTCATTTTGAAAATAGTAAAGTGCACGTCTTTCTGTTCCGATTATTATAAAAAAAAGCCTCTGCTCAGGATTTCGTAACCTGCATTGTTTCCAGTCTCTAATATCGATGCATGAAGCATGGGGATTTTTTTCTGGATGGGTATGCCATGTGCCAAAATATACTAATTGACCTTGTGAATTCTTATGCAAATGATCGACTATATTCTGATGTTCTGGATCCCTTAGAGTAAAACTCATTCTTGAACATCGATCTCCTTTCTGTGGTACCGTAATTTCGACCAAGCCGTAACTCTCAATCTCCAGATCCTTATTACCGACAAGCACTCCAAACGCTTCCGGTTCCATTGACTTAATCTGACGATATGCATGCCAGATATCAATCACTTTATTTGCAATATGGAGACTGAAATATTTCGTCTCTACAGTTAGTACATTATAATTATCCATTGCAAATATCACATTCGTCATTTAACAAAGGGAGAACCTCTAGTGTGCGGGTGAACGCATGGTACCTCCCGCTTAATTTGAAGCCATTTTCTGTTGCATCCACTGCACTCCCTTTCCAGCTCACTCTAGATGATTCACGTATTTTGCCAAGAAGGTATTTAACACCGAGATCAGCAGTAATTAGTGCGGTTTGAGTTGAGGCTATGTAAGTATAAGGTAGAAATGCATCACCACATCCAGCATGATTCCTCGTCAGATCCTGGT
The DNA here is from genome assembly GCF_947057495.1 of Citrobacter sp. Marseille-Q5395. Classification (NCBI taxonomy): domain Bacteria; kingdom Pseudomonadati; phylum Pseudomonadota; class Gammaproteobacteria; order Enterobacterales; family Enterobacteriaceae; genus Citrobacter; species Citrobacter sp. Marseille-Q5395. Next base: position 188,325 of record NZ_CAMSEL010000007.1, read on the forward strand.
TTGGAGCCAAAAAATTCAGATTTGAAACTAAACCTCTTGAAAAATCAGTAGGATCAACATATGCACACCGTAAACAACCTTTTGTTCCAGGAATTTCCAGAATTGCGTGTCCTCCTATACCATATCCTTCTACCCATGCATTGATCACCGGAACATTAATTTTTTCTTTGATAAGATAATCATGAAACAGTCGTTCTTGAGTGGGTGCTCCTATCGCTATGACGATAAGATCGTACTTCATTAGTAATTCATAATTTCTTAAATCAAGTAACTTATTTGTATATTTTCCAACCTCCAACCATGGGTATTTACTGGTGAGGTTGTGCCACAATGCTTGCGTTTTATGAAACGAAGTATACATCGGTGGTAGAATATGGCGATAAAGGTTATTCAGCGATAGAGTTTCTGGGTCATATAAATCTAAACGGCCAACGCCAGAAGCTGCAAGTTTATCTGCAACGTCTCCCCCAACGGAACCACAACCGACAATCATAACTTTTTTATTGAGTAGCGATTCTTCTGCTCCGCTCCTAGGCATAAGCCTTTCTTTATTAAAAGTTAATACTTCGATGGGATCGAGGTTCCATTCAGTCAGATGTGACTTTTTGAAAGGCAAAGTTTTTCGACCTTTGCCAGATTTCTTTTGGGAAAAATGAATTCCGAACCATGTTATTCCCGAAGGCGTTCTCGCGCTAAAGACCAGCCAAAACTCATATGAACGTTTTTGAGCAAACTGCTGAGTTAATTTAGTTCTGACATCCACCGATAGTTCTGACAGCAGGGCAAGATACCAATCAGCAAGTTCATCCTTTTTCCATGGAGCTGGTTTTGCCACGCTTAGCGGGATAACAAATCCCTTACCTACTGTAGTCTGCCGATTTTTTAAGGCCCGATTGATAGGTGAAAAAGTATTTTGGGGAATAGACCCTTCGGCATATCCTAAATAATACTGTCCAAGGTCTAAATGGCCTTCTCGCGGCTTAAGAACACACAACTCTTCTGGAGTTTCACTTTCAGTTAAGCAAAGAAATGGGGTACTGCCCTGCTCAACGATACCCAACCAGCCAGCTTCAAATTCACGAAGCAATTCCTGAGTATTCCATTCACTATCGGTTAAAGCCTGGCTTAACAAAGCAACATGCCTTTTAAGTGATTCTTCAAAAGCAAGTTCAGGCCGTTCAAAATTCACAGATACAGCATCAGGTACATTGACACAAATACTAGCAAAACGATTTTCAGGATAGAATGCAGTATGTGCCAGTCTTGGAAACGCTGAAGGGTCAGCAAGAAGAAAACTGGGCATTTTGGCGAGTTCTGCTACAGTGACATGCCATAAAGTAACAGGCAAACCGTTAATCTCCAGTTCGACTGTTAAGTATCCAATTTCAGCCGTCTTCGATGGAATCGCGGATACCTTGTATCCGCATTCGTTCAAGTGGGTCAAAATGACTGAGTAATTCATGCGCCTTGCGATGTCCCCACAACTCCGGAAGAAGCGAAAACAGTTTTAACTACCGATGACGAAGCAGTTGAGGTTGCGGTGCATTCTGGAAAATCTTCACCAAATTCACTTCGTAACAACTCACACTGTTTAGACTCTTGCTCTTCATCAACAACCTTATCCAAGTTCTTCAAAAGAGAGGATAATTTTTTACGGAATTGAGTACCTGTCGCAACACTACTGTTATGGTAAATGTCCCTGTAAGGGCTTACAGGAAGCGCAACACTGATTTTGTATTTGTCCACATCAACCAAGGTGAAATAGCTGCGATAGTTGAGAATGTGGTTGATTGTCTCTCTCAGTGCAGTGAGGTCATCAGGAAAACCTTCATCATTAATTGAAGGGCAGAAAGACTCTTTCACCATCACCGCGATACCGATCGAGTAAATTTTGCGTCGCACGTCATCACCAAAAGTGTGATTTCTCCAACGCTTTAAGTATCTAACAATACGCCTGAACTGGTCATGCTTATTGGAACCATAGACTTCATCAGCGTCGTAATCATTCACCCAGTCAATAAGCTCACGCGGTGCAGCTCTAGACCACTCACGATTATCTTCATCTGAATGCCTCTTACCAACGGCCAATTCATATTGACCGTTATCGTACTTGCGATAAATTGGGATATCGATATGAAGATTTTGAGCCTTGTAATCAGCAGTTACACAAGGCTTTTTGATCTTAGCGTTTTTAAAACCACGTTTTTCAAGCACTTCCAGTACAGCAAGCTTAGGCGTTATTGGGTTTTCCGGTGCCAGACCAGCTTCAATAACAATTGCACGATCAATATCGAAATCCTGCCCTTTTTCACGGATTCCGGTGAAGGTTGCCAAAGACCCCTGAATGAAATCCTCAATAACCGGATATCCATCTTCTTTGAATCGCTCAATGATATCGGTAGTAATACTCTCATCCTTAAGACGGGCCGCCGTGTACTCAAGGTCCTTCCTACCTAACTTGATAGCATCATGAAATTTCTTAAATTTGGCTTGAAGACTCATATTGACCCCGCATTAGTTGTGAACGATATGTCAGATGGGGCCGCTTCGCTTGATTTCAAGTAGCATAGCGAAAATTTAGCCTGATTCTTATTTACATTAACAACAACATCAACTCTTACAATTGCTTAGCTTATAAGTCCAGCGCTTTCGCTGGGCTGGCCGCTCCTTTCTAGAAAATCATGTGTGTGATTAACAACTTTTAGATAGATTTTCAAATCTAAATCATTAATAAATATCGACTTTCTGATTTGACAATGGCCCTTAACGCACATATCGTATATGCCAACAACGTAATTTTCACGGGTCGCAGCAACCTCTTCAAGCTGGATCGTGATGCCAGGAAGTGATGACCTGGTCCCAGGGAGCAAACCTAATGCTTCGTGTAGTACACGCTGGACTACTGTTTGTCCGCAACTCCGTTCTATTGCTCCCTTTCTAGATCGATTTTCTTGACCTTAACGGTAAACCCTTTGCCTTTATCCAGTCTTGGAATCATCGAAGGGATGTTCCTTACAACAATATTTTATTCAGATCACTTATCTGAAAGGTTTGTTACGTCTTTTTTTTCTTTTTCTCCGAAAGGGGGGGAAGGGAAGAAGAAAAAAAAGGACACCAGTAACATGTTGCATAAATACTACTAAAAATTACCGAAAACCCGTGTATAGCAAGGCCTCCAGCCCATTTCACGGTTTTGTAAAACGAGAATATAATATGAACCTGAAACCACGAAACTTTGATGAAGTCATTGAAACTGTATTAGTTCATAAAGGTGTTTGCACCTCTGATGTATTGAACAGATATTCAAAAAAAGAGAAAGATTATTATTTCAATCAATTTCTGATCGGAGCCGTCAACAGGCGAAAGCATCCCAAAGATGAGTACGCTTTCTCACTTTATTCCTATGAAAGACGAAAACATATACCGAACGCTTCGAGATTTGAGGACATGATAAAAGATATTCCTTTAATCACAAAAAGTTGTAATTACTGGGCAGATCATTGGTCTAACGGCTATAGAGTGACTAGTGCTGGCTATGACATTTTTTCGGTATGTTGCAATGCAGTTCCTAGCAAATGTGGTCTCTATAACGAAGGAAAACCATACAACCCACCTCGGAATGGCATACGCTCCCAATTAAAAAATAGCAATAAATGTTATGTAGAAGTCAAGGTCCCTAAAGAAATTCCTCTTAATGAGATGTCTCTTTGGCGATACATGAAGAGACTTAAGCAGAGCGGCAACCAGAGAAATATGGTTAGTCAAATTGAATACCTGTTAGCGCTTGCGAAGTCGAGTAAAAGTGGTTTATTACCGATAACATACGTGCAAAGTAATGGGGGACGGTTGTATGCAGAAGGCCCTGTAAATCTTCAAAATTGTAAGAGAGAGATTCGTAAAACTGCGTTGACTGGCATGTTCGATGTGGATATCGAGAATTGTCACTACAACTTACTAGAACAGATGTGCAATCGGATCGGTATAAAAACGCCCTGCATAAACCATTATGTCCGTAACAAAAAACAGGTCCGTAGAGAAATAGCCTCTACGTTACAATGCTCAGAAGAACAAGCAAAAGTGGTTTTGATTGCTCTTATCTATGGCTCAAATCTCAGTCCTCGTGGGGTGCTAAAAAAGCTGGGTATTGATACCAGTAAAGTGACTATCAAAGATACTTGGATTAGTAAACTAGCTCAGGAGATCACCAATGTGAGACGTTATGTGATTGAAGATTATACAGCACGGACTAGAGGGAGTTGCAAAATCAAAAACGACGCAGGGATGATTGTTAATACCAGAACAGAAAACGGAGAATGCGTTAAGGAGTCAAAATTATTAGCACATCTTCTCCACGGTGCGGAATCACTGATACTTCAACACATAATTAGCTTTCTAGGTGATAATGTCGTTTTGCTTCAGCATGATGGTGTCACTTGCCCCAATCCTGTAGATACAGATGAACTCAGTGATTATATTGCAGAGAAAACAGGCTATCGTGTTCAATTTGATATTGAGCAGCTGAAACCAGACTTTAATGTCGATGCCACTGATAGAATTCAACAACAAGACTTGGAAGACATTTTTGAAAGTGAAATGGCTGCATGATAGCTATCCTATAAGAGAATGATCCCCCTATCTTATTGATATAAAGAAAAAAATATGCATCGCCGGAGGTTATGTGCTACAAATAATTATGGTGTTGTACTGGACTCCAAATGAAGCAGATAAGTCATAGCGGCATCACGATCCGTTGAACACATATCTAGCGAAGGTTGAAGATTACCGCACACTTTTGGTCGTAGTTCCGAACCGAAAATATTACATAAGTTGTCATTAGATAATTGAACACACCTTACATTTGCGGGTTTCCCCTCAGGCATGCCAGGAATTGGGCTTGATATAGAAGGAGCAATACAACAAGCCCCACAATCAATACGACACTGCATTAGACATGCCTCACGCTATCTTGTACTTCCCATGACATTAACAGAAGACCTCATAATCAGTTAGTCTAACCATACATGTCAGTTGCATACTATGAATAATTGATAATTAGGCCGCCGACAGGCATTCAGGGAATGGGATTGATATGGACGGCGCGGAGCAACAGGCCCCACAGTCGATTCGGCATTCCATGAGGACCTCTCAATTTCTCTGAATTCGAATTAAATACTAACACACTGCACAATCGGATCGATAGCATGCAACCAGCACCTATTCCTCTATAAATAATCATCGTTCCTCTTACATGGCTTAATGTTCCTTTAACATTGCAGTACAATCGATGAGTTACAGCCCCCTAGCTTAGGATGAATTAAGCCCCTCGTTTTACAAGGAGTTACTATGAGCTTCTACATAAAGAAAAGCATTCGCGTTGGACCGATGAGATTTAACCTATCCAAATCGGGAGTCGGTGCATCTATTGGTATAAAAGGACTTAGGCTTGGTACTGGCCCAAGAGGAAATTACATCCACATCGGTGCTGGCGGAGTCTATTATCGTGCTTCGCTTTCACCAAGCCTTGTCCCACAGAACAGAAAGAAGGTTCAACATGTTTCACACGAATTTCCAATAGAACATGACACTACACATGCACCTCTTGAGGAAATCGAGTCATCCCATATCTCGGAAATCGTTGATTCAAGTTCCCGAGAACTGCTTGAAGAGTTGAACAACAAACGTAAGAAGTCCCAAATATGGCCCTTGGTCATGTGCCTTTCGATTGCGCTGTTACTTTACGGTTTTTCACAGGCATGGCCTGAGTGGTGCCTCGCTATAGGATTTATCGTAGGGGTAGCAATTTCTGTTTTTGCTTACATGTACGATCAGCTAAGAAAGACTACTGTTCTTTTTTATGACTTTGATGATCAAATGATGGCATGTTACCAGCAACTTCATGATAGTGGAGCCAAGCTCGCAAGCTGCTCAAAAGTATGGCATATAGAAGCTTCTGGAGCCGTTTATGACCCCAAGTATCATGCCGGGGCTGGTAACTTACTACGCAGAAAAGTAACCTCTATCAGCAAATCAAAGCCTCCCTTTGTTAAAACAAATATTGAGACGATTGCTATCAATGTCGGTCGCCAAACATTACATTTTTTTCCAGATAGAGTACTCGTTTATGACCGTGAAGGTGTAGGCGCTGTTAGTTATAACCAGCTATTCGTTAATGTTGGTGACAGTCGATTCATTGAAAGCGAAGGTGTACCTGGAGATGCCATAGTCGTTGGCAGGACATGGAAGTATGTGAACAAGTCTGGAGGCCCAGACAGAAGATTTAAAGACAATTCAGAACTTCCTATATGCCTGTATGAAAACCTTTCGTTTACAAGTCATTCTGGACTAAATGAGTTATTACAACTGTCTAAAACTGGCTATGGAGAAAGCTTTTCACGTTCAATTGAAACACTTAGCAAAAAAATCATTTCTGCTTAGCTATGTCATTTTTTATAATGCGAATAATTGACTATTAGGCTTGCCATCAGGCATGCCAGGGATAGGGCTGGAGATAGAAGGCGCAGTGCAACATGCACCACAATCCGGACGGCATTCCATACAGTATTCTCTTTAACGTAAACCATCGGATGGTGCAGGTAGCGAACAGTATACACACAATCACTCGATAAGCATCGGGGCAGCAAGTGAATGAGTCCCGGAAGCGTACACGTAAGACGCCCCTGGAGTTATAAGCGCAGCCAACAAAGAGGCAACGTCAAGGATGATGTGTGTATCCCCTTTTTTGCACCAGCAAAAGTGACAATTCCGCTTGCCTGAATGGCCCGGCGCGAGTAGTTTGACGCGATATTTTAGACACTCCCCACTACAGGATTTTTTCGATGCCAAGAGCGAACGAAATTAAAAAAGGTATGGTACTGAACTACAACGGCAAACTGCTGATTGTAAAAGATATTGATATTCAATCACCAACCGCACGCGGTGCAGCTACGCTGTACAAAATGCGTTTTTCTGATGTCCGTACCGGTCTGAAAGTTGAAGAGCGCTTCAAAGGCGACGATATCGTAGATACCGTTACGCTGAGCCGCCGTGGCGTTGATTTTTCCTACGTTGATGGCAACGAATATGTCTTTATGGATAAAGAAGACTATACCCCGTATACCTTCACCAAAGACCAGATTGAAGAAGAGCTGCTGTTCATTCCGGAAGGCGGGATGCCGGACATGCAGGTTCTGACCTGGGACGGCCAACTGCTGGCGCTTGAACTGCCACAGACCGTAGATCTGGAGATCGTTGAAACGGCACCGGGCATCAAAGGCGCTTCAGCAAGTGCGCGTAACAAACCCGCCACTCTGAGCACTGGTCTGGTGATCCTGGTTCCTGAATATCTGAGTGCGGGTGAAAAAATCCGTATTCACATTGAAGAACGCCGCTATATGGGCCGTGCAGACTAACTTTTCGCAGCGACACAAGCTAAAAGGGACAGCATCTGCTGTCCCTTTGTTATTTTCAGCTCTGGCTGCTGAGGTAAAAATCGTCCATCAAAAGAGATTCCAGATACAACTCATCTTCACGCATAAAATGCGTTATGACATTAACCGCCTGAGGATAAAATCCCTCTTCGTCCCGGTGCAAGCAGCTTTCCCGTAACAGCGGTGCCCAGCACATGATGTGATGATGCAAAAAGTAATATTGCGCGGACAGCTTCTCTTTATTGGCAACCATTCTCGCCATCAATGACAACTGTACAGCAATATGGTCGGCAGTCTCATTTTCATGCGGTGTCAGCCCATACTCAACTAACAGCACATTCATTTCCCTGCGTTCTTCGGCCGCCGTCGTATGTGGATAATGTCCCGCATAGGGAGAAACACCGCCGGGAGGCGCCAGCAAAAACAACGAGGCAAAATCCGCCGCCAGCTCCAGTTGTCGGTCTTCACGGCGCAGCACCCGGGCAAGGCTGCGTTCCAGATTTTTGATATCAAAAGACAACCCAGGGATCGCCGTTAGCGACGCCAGCCACTTTCGGTTTTCCCCACTTTCCAGGCTGGTGAGTTGCTCCTCGTTCAGCTCACGGAACAGCAGTTGCGAAAACCACTGGTATACCGCTGCACGCTGCTGAAAAATGTGATTATGCTGCACTAACCTTCTCCTCTTTCATGACCTCCGGACCACCGAAACCCGTGACCTGTGGGGCACTCCCCTGGTATCGTTCCACCTCGACCAGTACCGTATGCGCTGAAGGTCCCTGCGCCAGTTGCGATGTACCGACATCCGCACTCAACACATTCGGATCGCCATAGGTGCATAACGTGCCCGATTTCCCACCTTCTTGCGGCGAATACCACGCTCCCTCATGAATTCGGATAACGCCAGGCGCGTAGTCAGGGCTGATTACCACGCCCGCCAGCACCTGACCACGGGCATTAAATACGCGCGCAATATCCCCGGCTTTTAAGCCACGCGCACGGGCATCCGCCTCGCTCATGTACAACGGCTCTCTTCCAGCAACCGCATAGGTATTACGAAACGCATCGCTGGAACAGAGCTGGGAATGAAGGCGTTTATCCGGGTGGCAGGATTGCAAATGCAGCGGATATTTATCTTTCTTACCAGAATGGCTGCGCTCAAATGGCTCCATCCACACCGGATGTCCAGGACAATCCTGATACTGGAAACCAGCGATGGTTTTACTGTAGATTTCAATCAGACCGGAAGGCGTTCCTAACGGATTGATATCCGGCTGTTCGCGAAATTCTCCATGACGCACCCACGGCTTCCCGACAGGATATTCAATGTATCCTTCGCCCTGCCAGAAGGTTTCAAAGTCCGGCATACTGACGCCAAGTGATGACCCGGTTTTCACGCCCTCTTCATAAATGGATTTTATCCACTGCATTTCATCGCGCTTTTCGCGATATGTCTCTTCCTGACCAAAGCGTTTGCACAGACCGGCAAAGACATCAAAGTCGTGTCGCGCTTCAAACTGGGGTTTGACAACCTGGCGGACGGCCATCAGCCCTTTATTCGAATGTGTACCAAACTGCTCAATGTCGTTACGCTCAAAGCGCGTTGTCACGGGCAGGACGATATCTGCAAAACGACAAGATGCCGTCCACTGATGATCGAGAACTACCACGGTTTCCAGCTTCTTCCAGGCATCGATCATCCGGTTGCGATCCTGCTGGGCATGGAACGGATTGGCCGCGCTGAAAATCGCCATTTTGATGTCAGGAAAAGTTAATGTTTCACCATTGAAAGCGATCTTCTTGCCCGGCTCCAGCAGACAATCGATCATTCGTGAGGTAGGAATATGCTCCGAAGCGCCGCGAAAGTCCGCTTTGTATTTCGCAGCAGGCGGGCTGTTGATACTGCCGAGGCCACTCAGTACGGGGCCCGCAGAGGTGACTGTACCGCCACCGTTGTAATGCCAGCCAAAGCCCACACCGCCACCAGGCAGCCCAATTTGTCCGGCCATGCTGGCCAGTACCACCAGCATCCAGGGATATTGTTCGCCATGGTGCATACGCTGCACGCACCATCCACCCATAAATTGTGTGCGCCCCTTCACCAGCAAACGGGAAAAATCGCGAATTTGCTCCGCAGTCAGGCCGCAAATTTCCGCCGCCCACTCAGCGTTTTTCGGCTGTTTGTCGCTCTCTCCCGTCAGGTACGGCAAAAACTGCTCGAACCCAACGGTGTAATCGCTGATAAACGCGGCGTCGTATAGTTTTTCTTCGTACAAGGTATGTGCGAGCGCCAGTAGCAAAGCAACATCAGTTTGCGGTCTTATCGCCAGTTGTTCACAGCCAAGATAGTTTTGCGATTTGCTGCGTACGGGATCGACGCTGATAACCCGCATTTTACCCTGCGCGACGGCCTCTTTAATCTGCTGCCAGTATCCAAATGCGTCGTGATCGGGAACGAGGAATTCGATCTGTAAGTTCTTGATAGGATCGCAACCCCATAGCACGATTGTATTGGTATTTTCGATAACCAACGGGAGCGAAGTTTGCTGTTCATAGACTTCAAGCGAGCCAATCACGTGAGGCAAAATCACCTGCGCCGCTGCAGCTGAATAGTCGCCAACGGTAGTGACATAGCTTCCATGCAAGCCAAGTCCCCGGTCCATCGCGCCGCCGGCCTTATGGTATTTTCCAACCATTTGCCAGTCCGCCAGTCCGGTAAATACGCCAGAAGAACCAGAGATCTTTTGTACCCGCTCCAGCTCCTCATAGAACAGATCCAACGCCTGATCCCAGCTCACACGGACAAAACGGTTATCGCCACGTTGGTTGCGATCTGACTTTTCACGCTTGCGTAACCAGTCCAACCGCACCATCGGATAGCGCACGCGCGATGGGTTATAGACCACTTCCCGAACGGCATTGAGCATATCGCAGGGATATTTATCATGTTTGAATGGACGGGTATCTAACCATTCGCCGTTCACGACTTTGGCTTCAAAAGCGCCAAAGTGCGAACCAGACTGGATCCATTGCTCAGGATTTTCACCTGCAGCCCAGACCTTTGAGATCAGGGGATTCGGCCCTAATGCGCTGACGGCGCCAACGGCTAACATTCCGGTCAAAAACCGTCGACGTGACGGGTTAAAATCATGAATATCCATAAATTATCCTTTTGTATTGTTAGATTCAGGTACATCGCTGGCGTGAGTCTGGAGATATTTCAACAGCGTGCGATCTTCCACCGGATTAAGCCGGTAGTAGGTGGACATGGATTTCAAGCCGGCGATCCAGCCATTAGCGGTATAACGACTCGTTGGCGGTGTGCTATGACAGGCGCTACAGGTGGACTGCAACATCTGATCGGCGTATTGCCAGATGGAGTCAACATTGTCGGTAAAACCATCCGCAGAACTCCAGGCAATCACGCTCACCAGTTGCCATTCCTGATGTGACTCAGGATCAACCTGAGTTTGCTGAATCTTCACATTATTCATCAGCGAAGCATCTAATACGGCAGCGAAAACGCGTTTGCCCATATACTGAGTTATCACCCGACCACGTCCTTTGCTTTCCCGCCAGCCGGTCAGTTCTATCTGAACGCTTTTCCCCTCTCTTTTCAGCACACGCACTTCCGTTGCCGGGTACAGCATGGCTTTACCTGCAGCACTCTCTGCTGTGGCAGCCAGTGATTTTTCACCTAACGAATACAGCGTCGTCGCCGTGGGTAATTGTTCACCCTGACTCTGCAATTGCTTGTAACGATCGCGAAAACCGCTGCTCATATCGGGTTTGTGATGTGCAATGCCTTTGTGGCAGTCAATGCAGTTACTGTTCTTTGCCGCAGCCGCCGTCATTTGTGCCACCGCATTAGCAGACTGTTTAGCGTGATCCATCGCCTCACAGCTATGACACGATTTACAGGCCGCGGAATTGTTAGCGCTCATGCGCGCCCATTCCCGTTGCGCCAGTTCCGCACGCTTTAGATTGAATTTCTCAGGCGTATCGATCGAAGGAGAGATAATGGTGTGGTATAGATCGTTTAACGCTTCCGTCTTACGTATCAGGGTTGGAACAATACCCGGTGGAATGTGGCAATCCTTACATTCCGCGCGAACGCCAGAGGCATTTCGAAAATGCACGCTGGTTTTATATTCCTCCCCTGCAGTACCCATCGCGTGGCACGATAAACAAAACTCAGTGGTGCTGGTGTAATGTACGCCCTGCCACGTTCCCCAAATGACGAAAGACATTGCTACTGCTCCGCCGAATACGCACCAAAGCGCGTTTTTTCTTATCCACGACATACTTGCCTCCATTATTTTAATAGCGACACGCTAAGGGATATTAAAAATCAAAAATAGAGACACTGAAGGTGGGGCGTAGGAACAGCACCGACTCTATGAGGCGCGTCAAAATAGTGGAAAGCCGAAAGTCGTAATATGCCAATAATGTTTTAATAAGGAATTTCTCATGCTGACACTGTCTCTCAACAGAGAAAGCCGTACTCCACTGCAATTGCAGATCTTTCAATTTTATTTCCAGGCTATTCAGCAGGGAGATTTGCTTTGCGGTGACAAACTGCCCTCTATCCGTGAGCAAGCCCAGACGTTAAATGTTGCCAAGATTACGATAGTTATGGCGTATGAAAAGCTCATGACGGCGGGCTTTATTAAGAGCCGGCAGGGTATTGGTTATGAAGTGATCTTTACGGCTCCGGTGCGTAGCCCCCCAACACACGTGACCTCTGCAGAAGGCTCTCCGCCAGTAAAGCCCAAGCCTGCGGGGGCTTCCACCGATGTCTACGGTGAGATGGGCAGAGAGTTCTATTGCCGGATGGGCGTTCCCGATCCCAATGCCTTTCCCTGGGCAAGTTGGCGAAAATGGAATAATGCTCCCAGTGTACTTAAGGAACAATTGCTTACTCGTTATCATTCACCAAATGGATTATTTCCATTACGTGATCAAATGGTCAGATACCTTAATTTATCCCGAGGTATTAATACTCGTGCAGAGAACATCATTATTACCAATGGGATTCAGGAAGGATTATCTCTGCTTAGCCAAATATTTATTATTCATCATGCTGTATCACAGAAAAAAAAGTGTCATGTTGTGACCGAATCCCCTTGTTATTCTGGCGCATGGCACCTGTTTAATTATTACGGCGCGGATATTACCCCTGTTGCAGTCGATAGCCATGGCCTACGCACTGATAATTTACCCGAAGTTGAAACCCAGCTTTGTTATGTGACACCAGCTCATCAATACCCGATGGGAAATGTTCTGTCGTTAGAACGACGAAAGTCATTACTGACCTGGGCACAGCGCGTTGGAGCCTACATCATTGAAGATGACTATGATGCCGTTTTTACCTACGGAGAGAATCCTCTTCCGGCACTGAAAGCCATGGACTATCACGATCGGGTTATCTATATGGGGACATTCTCAAAAACGCTGGGGCCGGGGGTGCGTCTCGGCTATCTCGTTTGTCCTGATGAGCTTCTACCGGCTGTACAGAATATGAAAGCGCTAAATAACAACGGCAGCCAGTGGTTATTGCAGCAGTTTTTAGCTGAGCTCATGCAAAATCAGGTGTTTTATACCCATCTTGGCAAACTTGCCTGCAGCTATGCAGCACGTCTTACCCTATTGCGTGACGGCCTTTCAGTTTTGTTTCCTGAAGGGAAAATCGATGGTGCGACGGCAGGCCTGCACCTCTCTTTGCGCATAGCCAGATCACCCGAGGTTATCGCAAAACTGCAAGCGCGCTGTCTGCAGGCAGGTATCCGTTTTGATACGCTGGAGAACATTGAAAATGGTTCGGAAGATGCCTGGCGTAAAGAGAACAGCGACGCTGTCATGTTTTTCGGTTTTGGTGGGTTGCAAATACAGCAGATAAACAAGGTACTGACGGTGCTGGAGCAGGCATTATTGCAGCCCTGGTGATGAACAGGGATCGAGCCTGACGCTCAATCCCTGTTAGCGACATTACAACAGATCGCGGAACTGTGTTTGTTTCAGTGCCAGTTCAACACCACGAACTTCAGCCAGCCCTTTCAGACGACCAATAGCAGAGTAGCCTGGGTTGGTTTTTTTGTGCAGATCGTCAAGCATCTGGTGTCCATGATCCGGACGCATCGGGATTGGACGCAGATCGCCCGCCTTCTTACGACGCTGTTCTTCGGTCAGAATGGCAGCCACTACCGATACCATATCCACATCACCTTGTAAGTGTGCGCCTTCATGGAAAGTTTTCGGGTTTTCTTCACGGCAGGTTGAGCGCAAATGCGTAAAGTGGATACGATCACCAAAGGTTTCAATCATTTTCACCAGATCGTTATCCGCACGCACACCGTATGATCCGGTACACATGGTGAAACCGTTATAGATGCTGTCTACCGTTTCTTTCAGCCACTGCATATCTTCAATCGTAGAAACGATACGTGGCAGGCCGAGGATCGGGCGTGGCGGATCGTCAGGGTGTACGGCCAGGCGCACGCCAACTTCTTCTGCTACCGGTACGATCGCACGCAGGAAAACAGCCATATTATTACGCAGATCATCTTTGCTGATGCCGTCGTATTCCGCCAGACGCGCGCGGAATTGATCCAGGGTATAACCTTCTTCAGCACCTGGCAGACCAGCGATAATATTGCGGGTCAGCTTTTCAATATCAGCGGCGCTCATGGAATTGAAATAGTCCCGGGCCTGGCGCTGCTCTTCCACGGTGTAATCCACCTCAGCACCTGGACGTTGCAGGATGTGCAACTCAAAGGCTGCAAACGCTATCTGATCAAAACGCAACGCTTTAGAGCCGTCCGGCAACTGATATTCAAGGTCAGTACGCGTCCAGTCGAGAATCGGCATGAAGTTATAACACACGGTATCAATGCCGCAGGTCGCCAGATTACGGATACTTTGCTGATAATTCGCAATCCACGTTTGATATTGCCCGGAGAGCGTTTTGATATCTTCGTGAACCGGAATACTTTCCACCACCGACCAGGTCAGCCCCTTTTCAGCCAGAATGGCCTGGCGTTTTTGAATCTCTTCGACGGGCCACACTTCACCGTTGGGAATATGGTGCAAGGCGGTCACAACACCAGTTGCGCCAGCCTGACGCACATCATCAAGCGATACCGGATCGTTAGGTCCGTACCAACGCCAGGTTTGTTCCATTGGTTCACCTCATAAGTTGTTATACCAAATTAAGTTGCGCGAATGACGACTACCATACAGGCATCCGTTGAATGATCAACAGAACGCCGATGATTGATTGATCAAGCTCACATTCCCCGGATAAATAAGGCACACCAATTTAATTTGCTGTCATATAACTTTATACTGGCATTGTTAATTAATGGTTAATCAGGTGTATTTAATGAAAACTATTGCCTCCGCCCAACTCCCGGAAAATGTACTGATGCCTCAGTACGATCGACAACAATTAAAAACGCGGATCGTACATTTTGGTTTCGGGGCATTTCACCGTGCTCATCAGGCCTTATTGACCGATCGGGTACTGAATGCACAGGGTGGCGATTGGGGAATTTGTGAGATCAGTCTGTTCAGTGGCGATCGACTGATGAGTCAACTTCGTGAGCAGGATCATTTATATACCGTGTTAGAAAAAGGCGCGCATGGCAATCAGTCAATTGTTATTGGCGCCGTCAAAGAGTGTCTGAACGCTAAGCTGGATTCACTGGCAGCCATTATTGAAAAATTCTGCGAGCCACAGGTGGCTATTGTTTCCTTAACCATAACCGAAAAAGGTTACTGTATTGATCCGGCGACAGGGACGCTTGATATCTCCAACCCGCGCATTGTTCACGATTTACAGACGCCGGATGAACCGCACTCAGCACCAGGTATCATTGTTGAAGCCCTGCACCGCCGACGCGAACGAGGAGTGCCTCCTTTTACCGTACTCTCCTGCGATAACATCCCGGACAATGGCCATGTGGTAAAAAATGCCGTACTGGGAATGGCAGAAAAGCGATCGCCTGAACTGGCGCTGTGGATACAAGAGCATGTCAGTTTTCCTGGCACCATGGTAGACCGCATTGTCCCGGCCGCGACCGAAGAGTCACTGGATGAAATTGCCCATGAATTGGGCGTTGCCGACCCTTGTGCAATCAGCTGCGAGCCTTTTATCCAGTGGGTCGTCGAAGATAACTTTGTCTCTGGTCGCCCCCAGTGGGAGCGCGCGGGCGTACAGATGGTCGATGACGTTCTGCCGTGGGAACAAATGAAACTGCGAATGCTCAACGGCAGCCATTCGTTTCTGGCCTATCTCGGTTATCTGGCCGGATTTCAACACATCAGCGACTGTATGCAAGACAGTGCGTTTCGTAAAGCCGCTTACTGCCTGATGCTCAATGAACAGGCCCCCACGCTGCAAATCACCGACGTTGATTTAGACCTGTACGCCACCAGCCTGCTGGAACGCTTTGCCAACCCGGCGCTAAAGCACAAAACCTGGCAAATCGCGATGGACGGGAGCCAGAAATTACCGCAGCGCATGCTGGAAAGCATCCGCGTACATTTAGCGCGCCAAAGCGAATGGCCCTTGCTGGCACTCGGTATTGCGGGCTGGATGCGTTACGTTAGCGGGGTGGACGATGCAGGCTCAGCCATAGATATACGCGACCCGATGAGTGAAAAAATCCGCACAATTGTCGAGCGCAGTACGGAATCAGAACGTGTCACCGCATTACTTTCCTTGCACGAAATTTTTGCCACCGATCTGGTGCAAAATTCGCAATTTGTCAGCGCCATTGAGCAGGCATGGCAACGTATTGCCCAGCACGGTGCGCACCAGGCAGTAATTGATACGTTAAAAAATTAACGATCTCTGCCATTAAGAGCCTATCCCATTAGGCGTAGATTGTTGCAGTCAGTTTGGATACGAACAGCGCGGAACAACCGAAGCGTGCATGCAGTACGTGAGGATTATCGGCACTGCCAGGATACAAAATGACAAATAAAATAGCCTAATGGGATAGGCTCTAAACAGGACGAAGCATTCCTTCGTCCTCTCTCCCCTTCTCTTTTTCATTTTTTTTCGCCAGGATTATTGAACGCTATCACGGCATTTTATAATTCTGGAGCAAACGTGACTAAAACCAACCTCATTACCGGTTTTCTCGGCAGTGGCAAAACCACCTCGATTCTTCATTTACTGGCGAACAAAGATCCCGCAGAGAAGTGGGCCGTGCTGGTCAATGAATTTGGTGAAGTCGGTATTGACGGTGCATTGTTGGCTGACAGCGGAGCGCTGCTAAAGGAGATCCCCGGTGGCTGCATGTGCTGCGTTAACGGTTTACCGATGCAGGTTGGTCTCAATACGCTGTTGCGCCAGGGAAAACCTGACCGGCTGCTGATCGAACCTACCGGTCTTGGGCACCCAAAACAGATTCTGGACTTACTCACCGCTCCGGTTTACGAACCATGGATCGATCTGCGCGCCACGCTCTGCATCCTTGACCCACGCCTGTTACTGGACGAAAAAAGCGTCGCTAATGATAACTTCCGCGATCAGCTAGCTGCCGCAGATGTCATTGTCGCCAACAAATCAGATCGCGCCACAATGGAAAGCAAGAATGCCCTGCAAACCTGGTGGCAGCATTACGGCGGAAATCGCCAGTTGATTCATGCCGAGCACGGAAAAATTGACGGGCAGTTACTGGATTTACCGCGACTGAATCTGGCTGAACTTCCCTCCAGCGCAGCGCACACCCACCAACATGCTGACAAAAAGGGGTTGGCGGCGCTGAGTCTGCCTGCACAACAACGCTGGCGTCGTAGCCTGAACAGTGGGCAGGGTCATCAGGCCTGTGGCTGGATTTTTGATGCTGATACCGTGTTCGATACCATCGGCCTGCTGGAATGGTCACGTCTTGCCCCGGTCGGGCGCGTAAAGGGCGTTATGCGTATTAAAGAAGGACTGGTGCGGATTAATCGTCAGGGCGACGACTGGCATATTGAGACACAAAATGTCGCACCGCCGGACAGCCGTATTGAACTCATCTCAGACACTGAGACCGACTGGAATGCGTTACAGAGCGCATTGTTGAGGCTTCGTTTAGACGGTTGCGCGTAAGGTTGC
Organism: Citrobacter sp. Marseille-Q5395; assembly: GCF_947057495.1. NCBI lineage: Bacteria > Pseudomonadati > Pseudomonadota > Gammaproteobacteria > Enterobacterales > Enterobacteriaceae > Citrobacter > Citrobacter sp. Marseille-Q5395. Next base: position 205,857 of record NZ_CAMSEL010000007.1, read on the forward strand.
CTGCGTTTTTAGCAATGGAAAACGACGATGAAAACTCGATACCCTCTTATCCTTATGCTCAACATCGCTGGCCTGGCGCTGTTTCTGTCATGGTACATTCCGACCGGGCATGGTTTCTGGTTTTCTATTGATTATGGCGTCTTCCACTTCTTTAATCAGAAACTGGTTGAAAGCCCGCTCTTCCTGTGGATTGTTGCAATCACCAACAATCGGGCATTTGACGGCTGCTCATTGTTGGCGATGGGCGCACTAATGCTGAGTTTCTGGTTAAAAGAAACACCAACCGGGCGCCGGCGTATTGTCGCTATTGGCCTGGTGATGCTGCTCACTGCGGTGGTATTAAACCAGTTGGGCCAGGCGCTTATTCCGGTTAAACGCGCCAGCCCCACCCTGATGCTGGATAATATTAATCGCGTCAGTGAACTGCTGCATATTCCAACCAAAGATGCGTCAAGAGACAGTTTCCCTGGCGATCACGGTATGATGCTGCTTATTTTTTCCGCATTTATGCTGCGTTATTTCGGAAAAGTCGCAGGATTAATCGGCCTTATTATCGCTGTGGTTTTTGCATTTCCGCGTGTAATGATCGGCGCTCACTGGCTCACTGATATCGTGGTCGGTTCAATGACGGTAGTATTGATTGGACTGCCCTGGTGGCTAATGACGCCATTAAGCGACCGGATGGTGACTCTTTTTGCTAATTATCTTCCGGGTAAAAACAAACATTTTTTAAACAAATAACGCAAAGTAATTAACATCATCAGGGATACTTCTGATTCCCTGATGATGTTGAACAATAATTCATCATTTTAACTGTCATTCTCCTGTCATCTTATTCCTGTTGAAAATGAATGGATTGCATGTTTCCTACCCTGATTGTTCTTATTTTGACCAATGCCGTTTATTCACTTTCTGTATCACTTTTTCTTATAAAAAATCACATAAAATGACTCGCAATGACCGTAGCGATCAGGTAATCTCGAACTCGTTTTGCCTCGCGGGATAATTATTCTCTTTATGAATAAATTTGTGCGTTCTGCCACAGATTTGACCTTAAAGAATTGTCTCATCGTGCGTGGGTAATTAGTCTCGTCACGTTTGGCATTTTTTATAACGATATTTATCGTTAAGGACTTCAAGGGAAAACAAACAAAATGGTCAAATCTCAACCGATTTTGAGATATATCTTGCGGGGTATACCCGCGATAGCAGTTGCGGTTCTGCTTTCTGCATGTAGCACAACGAACACCGCCAAGAATATGCATTCTGAGACGCATGCTGTGGGCAATGGAGATAACTCTTCACTGCAAGCCTCTCAGGATGAATTTGAAAATATGGTCCGTAATATCGATGTTAAATCACGAATCATGGATCAATATGCTGACTGGAAAGGTGTGCGTTACCGCCTTGGCGGCAGCACTAAAAAAGGCATCGATTGTTCGAGTTTTGTACAGCGTACATTCCGTGAACAATTTGGTTTAGAGCTTCCTCGCTCAACTTACGAACAACAGGAAACGGGTAAATCCGTTTCGCGCACCAATCTGCGCACAGGCGATCTGGTTCTGTTCCGTGCTGGCTCCACTGGCCGTCACGTCGGTATTTATATCGGTAACAATCAGTTTGTCCACGCCTCGACCAGTAGTGGCGTTGTTATCTCCAGTATGAATGAGCCTTACTGGAAAAAACGCTACAACGAAGCTCGCCGGGTCCTGAGCCGCAGTTAATTTTCGTTTGGCAGCTATCCCTTGGCTATCCTGATGAGACTTTTAAAAAGCACTGCTTAGGCAGTGCTTTTTGCTTTACGCCTTCACTTAAGAAAAATCTCACTATGTGAGTCATTCCAGGTTATAGTCATACAGATTAAGCGGTTTAATAATAAGCGGTTACTTCGGGTAAACATCAGGAACTATGTTCAAACGCGCCTCTTCTTCCGGTCGGAAAATCCTGCTCACCTGTGTTTTAACGGGGTTAATCGTTGCATTATTCGTCAGCATTCTGCAATTTTTCATGTCATGGCATAATCGAGAAGTTAAGTACGATACGCTGGCGTCCGATATACAGCATCATGTGGAAAAATACTTCGCAGAACTCAGCTATACTGCCCAGGCACTACAGCCTCTGATCCCCAAAAGCTGTCAGCAAGTTTCATCTAAGCTCACTTCCAGCGCGGCTTTTAGCCTGAATGTTCGCGCTTTTTTGCTGGTAAAAGACGGCATCGCGTTCTGCTCGTCAGCAACCGGAGCGATGGACTCCCCTATTCAGTCATTGATACCCGGCCTGGATATCAGTAAAAAAATCGATATGGAGATCCAGTCTGGTACACCGATGATGCCGACCAAACCAGCCATAATGATTTGGTACCCTCATCCATCACTGGATAATAGTGGTGTATTTGCCTCTCTGAATATCAACCTGGCCCCTTACCTTCTCTATACTGCCCGGCAGGATGATTTTAAAGGTTTTGCCCTGCTCATCGGCAACACCGCAATCTCGACATTTTCTGCGCGATTAATGACGCTTGCCGATCTCCCCGATACCCCCTCACGTGAGGTGGCAATAGGTGACCTGCCGCTAAAGATACGGTTGTATACCGATGAGTGGACATACAACGACGTATGGTATGCCGTAATGTTGGGCTGCATGGGCGGGGTCATTGCCGCTTTACTCTGCTATTACATTTACTCAGTCCGTTTACGACCGGGTAAAGAGATCCTGGCAGCTATCAAGCACAATCAGTTTTATGTGGTCTACCAGCCCGTTATGGATATGCAGACGCTGGAAGTTAAAGGTGTCGAAATATTATTGCGCTGGCGCGATCCTACCGCAGGGGAAATTCCCCCCGATGCGTTTATTCACTATGCCGAATCACAGCAGATGATTGTGCCGTTGACCCAGCACCTGTTCGAACTGGTGTCCCGGGATGCGCCTGTGCTGCAAAAAGTGTTACCTGTTGGGGCCAAATTAGGGATCAATATTGCACCGACTCATCTGCACGACGAAAGTTTTAAAGACGATATTCAGCAACTGAAATCCTCGATGCCTGCGCAGCATTTTCAAATAGTCCTGGAAATTACCGAACGCGATATGCTTGATCAGCATGGAGCGACTCAAATATTTGAGTGGTTGCATTCCGCCGGGTTCGAAATTGCCATTGATGATTTTGGCACCGGCCATAGCGCACTCATCTATCTGGAACGTTTCACCGTCGATTACCTGAAAATCGATCGCGGTTTCGTCAAAGCTATTGGTACAGAAACCGTGACATCCCCGGTGCTGGACGCCGTATTGACTCTCTCCAGACGCCTCAATATGCTGACGGTTGCTGAAGGGGTGGAAACCCTGGAGCAAGCCCGTTGGTTACGCGCCCATGGGGTTAATTTTTTTCAGGGATATTGGGTCAGCCGTCCGCTGACTCTTGATAATTTCGTACGCTGGATGGCTAAACCCGATATGCCAAAATGGTGATGGCGTCATGTAATGTATACAAACACGATACAATAGCCGACGAATCCCTTATTGTTCAGGCATGATATCTGTTGGATAGCGACAGGTGACTGGAAAAGGAAACCATCTTCATATGATCCGACGCGTATTATTACTTTTCATCGCCCTGATTGGTTTTAGCGTACAGGCCCAAACCATCAAAGAAAGCTATGCGTTTGCTGTGCTGGGCGAACCAAAATACGCGTTCAATTTTAATCACTTCGATTATGTTAATCCTGCAGCCCCCAAAGGGGGACAGATCACCCTCTCAGCCATTGGTACATTCGACAACTTTAACCGCTATTCAGTGCGTGGCAATCCCGGTGCGCGCACCGAAACGCTCTATGACACCTTATTTACCACGTCTGACGATGAACCAGGCAGTTACTATCCGCTCATCGCCGATAGCGCACGCTATGCTGACAACTACTCATGGGTAGAAATCACTATTAATCCACGCGCGCGATTTCACGATGGTTCACCCATCACCGCCGCAGACGTCGCATTCACCTTCCAGAAATTTATGACAGAAGGCGTGCCGCAGTTTCGTCTGGTCTACAAAGGCACGACCGTCAAAGCAATCGCCCCGTTAACCGTACGGATTGAATTAGCCAAGCCAGGCAAAGAAGACATGCTCAGCCTGTTTTCATTACCCGTTATGCCAGAGAAGTACTGGAAAGATCACAAGCTCAGCGACCCGTTGCCCTCCCCTCCACTCGCCAGCGGTCCTTACCGCATCACCCAGTGGAAAATGGGACAGTATATAGTCTATTCGCGCGTCAAAGATTATTGGGCCGCTGACCTGCCGGTCAATCGCGGGCGCTGGAACTTTAATACCATTCGATACGATTACTATCTTGATGACAACGTCGCCTTTGAGGCGTTTAAAGCCGGGGCTTTTGACCTGCGCCTTGAGAGCGATGCTAAAAACTGGGCAACACGCTATACCGGTAAAAATTTTGCTAATCACCACATCGTCAAAGATGAACAAAAAAACGAATCCGCACAGGATACTCGCTGGTTAGCCTTTAATATCCAACGTCCGGTATTCAATGACCGGCGTGTGCGTGAAGCCATTACGCTGGCTTTTGATTTTGAATGGATGAATAATGCTCTGTTTTATAATGCCTGGAGCCGAACAAACAGCTATTTTCAGAATACGGAGTATGCCGCGAGAAATTACCCTGACGCGGATGAACTGGTCATACTCGCACCAATGAAGAAAGATCTGCCAACCGAGGTTTTCAATCAAATCTATCAGCCTCCGGTATCTCAAGGCGATGGTTACGATCGTGAGAATTTGTTGAAAGCTAGTGCGTTACTGGATCAGGCTGGATGGGTGTTGAAGGGCCAGCGGAGGATTAACAGCACCAACGGCAAACCACTGGCATTCGAACTGTTACTCCCGGCAGGCAGTAACAGTCAGTGGGTATTACCGTTTCAACACAACCTGCAACGGCTAGGCATTACCATGAATATCCGCCAGGTCGATAACTCGCAAATCACTAACCGCTTGCGCAGTCGCGACTATGACATGATGCCGAGGTTATATCGCGCGACGCCATGGCCAAGTTCGGATCTGCAAATCCTTTGGGCCTCAGAATATATCGATTCCAGCTATAACGCCCCTGGCGTGCAAAGCCCGGTCATTGATAAGTTGATTAACCAAATCATTGCGGCACAGGGTGATAAAGCAAAGCTGATCCCTTTGGGACGCGCGCTGGACAGGGTATTAACCTGGAACTATTACATGCTGCCGATGTGGTTTATGGCAGAGGATCGCCTGGCCTGGTGGGACAAATTTTCACATCCGGCCATCCGCCCCATTTATACCATTGGTCTGGATACCTGGTGGTATGACGTTAACAAAGCGGCAAAACTTCCCGCAGCCAGACGACAGGGAGAATAAATGGGCGCTTATCTGATACGACGTCTGCTGCTGGTGATCCCGACGCTTTGGGCCATCATTACTATCAACTTTTTTATCGTGCAGATTGCACCTGGCGGCCCAGTCGAGCAGGCCGTTGCCGCCATTGAATTCGGTCAGTCCGGGGCATTGCCAGGCGCGGGTAGTGAAGGAGTTCGCGCCAGTCATGCGCAAACTGGCGTCGGGAATATCAGTGACAGTAATTATCGAGGCGGACGCGGCCTTGATCCGGAAGTGATCGCCGAAATTACCCGCCGTTACGGATTCGATAAGCCCATTCACGAGCGTTATTTCAAAATGCTCTGGGACTATGTTCGTTTCGACTTTGGCGATAGCCTGTTTCGTAGTGCCTCGGTAATCACGTTGATTAAAGACAGCCTGCCTGTTTCAGTTACTCTGGGGTTATGGAGTACGCTCATCATCTACCTGGTGTCGATTCCACTCGGGATCCGTAAAGCGGTGTATAACGGTAGCCGCTTTGACGTGTGGAGCAGCGCATTCATTATTATCGGCTATGCGATCCCCGCCTTCCTGTTTGCTATTGTATTGATCGTTTTCTTTGCTGGCGGCAGTTACTACGACCTCTTTCCCTTACGGGGCCTGGTTTCCGCTAATTTTGACACACTGCCCTGGTATCAGAAGGTAACCGACTATCTCTGGCACATCACCTTACCGGTGCTGGCAACGGTGGTTGGCGGATTTGCCGCGCTGACCATGCTGACCAAAAACTCATTTCTGGATGAGGTTCGTAAGCAGTATGTTGTCACCGCACGAGCCAAAGGCGTTAGCGAAAAGAATATTCTGTGGAAACACGTTTTCCGTAACGCCATGCTGTTAGTGATAGCAGGCTTCCCAGCTACCTTTATCAGCATGTTTTTCACCGGTTCGCTGCTTATTGAAGTGATGTTTTCGCTTAATGGCCTGGGATTACTAGGTTATGAATCTACCGTGTCACGCGACTACCCGGTGATGTTTGGCACACTCTACATCTTCACCCTGATCGGCCTGCTGCTCAATATCCTGAGTGATATCAGCTATACACTGGTCGATCCTCGTATAGATTTTGAGGGACGCTAATGCCGCGATTAAGCCCCGTCAATCAGGCCCGCTGGGCACGTTTTCGCCATAATCGTCGCGGTTACTGGTCGCTATGGATTTTTCTGGTGCTGTTCGGGCTCAGCTTGTGCTCCGAACTGATTGCGAACGATAAGCCATTGCTGGTGCGCTATGAAGGCGGCTGGTATTTCCCTCTCGTCAAAAACTACAGCGAAAGCGACTTCGGCGGACCGTTGGCAACCAAAGCCGATTATCAGGATCCGTGGCTACAGCAGCGTCTGGAAAGTCAGGGATGGATCCTGTGGGCTCCCGTACGCTTTGGAGCCACCAGCATTAACTTTGCCACCGACAAGCCCTTCCCTTCTCCACCGTCGGTACAAAACTGGCTGGGTACGGATGCAAATGGTGGCGATGTGCTGGCGCGGATCCTCTATGGCACACGTATTTCGATTCTTTTTGGTTTGATGTTAACCCTGTGCTCCAGCGTCATGGGCGTTATGGCGGGTGCGCTACAGGGCTACTACGGCGGAAAAGTGGATCTGTGGGGGCAACGATTCATTGAAGTGTGGTCAGGTATGCCGACGCTGTTTCTGATTATTTTGCTATCAAGCGTCGTACAACCGAACTTCTGGTGGCTGCTGGCCATCACGGTACTGTTTGGCTGGATGAGTCTGGTTGGTGTGGTACGCGCCGAATTTTTACGCACGCGAAACTTTGATTACATTCGCGCCGCTCAGGCTCTAGGCGTGAGCGATCGCAACATTATCCTGCGCCATATGTTGCCGAATGCAATGGTCGCCGCCCTGACCTTTTTACCGTTTATATTATGCGCCTCAATCACTACGCTCACATCACTGGATTTTCTGGGCTTCGGCTTACCGCTCGGCTCACCATCGCTGGGAGAACTCCTTTTACAGGGTAAAAACAATTTGCAGGCGCCGTGGCTTGGGATCACAGCCTTTGTGTCCGTAGCCCTCTTACTCTCGCTACTGATTTTTATTGGTGAAGCGGTGCGTGACGCGTTTGACCCCAACAAGGCGATATAAGATGACACAACCTCTGTTAGCCATTGAGAATTTGTCGGTTGGTTTTCGCCAGCAGGAAACCGTGCGTACCGTGGTCAATAATGTCTCGTTGCGTGTTGAAGCAGGTCAAACCCTGGCACTGGTGGGTGAATCTGGCTCGGGTAAGAGCGTCACCGCGCTGTCGATTTTACGTTTATTGCCCTCCCCTCCGGCGGTATACCTCTCCGGCGATATCCGTTTTCACGGTGAACCATTACTCCACGCTAACGAGCAGACGCTACGCGGCGTACGGGGAAATAAAATCGCAATGATTTTTCAGGAGCCGATGGTGTCGCTGAACCCGCTCCATAGTCTGGAGAAACAACTCTATGAGGTGCTGTCACTTCACCGGGGAATGCGTCGGGAGGCTGCACGGGCAGAAATCCTGAATTGTCTGGATCGCGTAGGGATACGTCAGGCGGCAAAACGTCTGGCGGACTATCCGCACCAGCTTTCCGGCGGCGAACGCCAGCGCGTCATGATCGCGATGGCGCTACTAACACGTCCGGAGCTGTTAATTGCCGATGAGCCCACTACCGCGCTGGATGTGTCCGTGCAGGCACAGATCCTGCAACTGCTACGGGAATTGCAGCGCGAATTGAACATGGGTCTGCTGTTTATCACCCATAATCTCAGCATTGTGAAAAAACTGGCAGATTCCGTTGCAGTTATGCAAAACGGTCAGTGTGTTGAACAAAATCAGGCCGGGATACTGCTTTCATCCCCTTCCCATCCCTACACGCAAAAATTATTAAACAGCGAACCTTCTGGCGAGCCGGTACCGTTACCGGCCGGACAATCTCCCTTGCTGGAAGTTGAGCGTCTCTGTGTCGGTTTTCCCGTTCGCAAAGGCATCCTCAAACGCGTAGTGGACCATAATGTGGTGGTTAATAACGTCAGCTTTTCTTTGAAAGCTGGGGAAACGTTAGGGCTGGTAGGTGAATCAGGCTCAGGCAAAAGCACCACTGGCCTGGCTCTACTGAGGCTAATCGCATCACAAGGGAGTATTGTATTTGATGGTCACGCGCTGCATACGTTAAATCGTCGTCAGCTGTTGCCGGTGCGCCATCGCATTCAGGTTGTCTTTCAGGACCCAAATTCTTCACTGAATCCGCGTTTGAGTGTTCTACAGATCATTGAAGAAGGATTGCGGGTTCACCAGCCAACCCTTTCGGCAGAACAACGCGAAGCACAAGTGAAAGCGGTCATGGCAGAAGTGGGGCTGGATTCTGAAACGCGACATCGCTATCCTGCGGAATTTTCCGGTGGTCAACGCCAACGCATCGCAATTGCCAGAGCCTTAATTTTAAAACCATCACTTATCATTCTGGATGAGCCAACATCCTCACTCGACAGAACCGTACAGGCGCAAATCCTGACGCTGCTGAAGTCATTACAGGAAAAGCATCGCCTGGCTTATATCTTCATCAGCCATGATTTGCATGTTGTACGTGCGTTGTGCCATCAGGTGATTGTGCTAAGGCAGGGAGAGGTCGTGGAACAGGGGCAATGCGAGCACGTATTTAACGCACCACACCAGGAATATACGCGTCAGCTGCTCGCGCTAAGCTGACGCTCAAAATGGATTGTTGTTTGAAAAAGGTTCCGCTATCGCCACACCGAAATTTTTCAGCCTGCAGGTTGCGGCAAATTCATCCTGGCGATTTACAAACAGGCACGGTTCCCCTTCACATTCCAGAACGGAACAAGGAACCTCAATGTCGCTGAGCGCCTGACTGAGTTTATGCATTACCGACCACGCGCTGTCACCGTCGGGACTGAGCAATTTGAGCGCCACCAGGCTGTTCTCCGTGCTCTGACCGTTTTGCGGAATCGGTTCAACCTTTGAACCTGCGAAACCCACCGACCAACGATAGCACTGCGGCAGACGATGAACGATTGAGAGTTGTAATGTAGTCACTTTTATTCCCCGGAAGCACAATTACTTCACAATTATTTTACACCAATATTAACACATCATTGACATCACGTCTTTAGAGAGTTAGTAAACGTTTACATCCAGTCCGTATGCGGCTTACTTAGCCAGGTATTTAAATTTATTTATCAATTCGGACATCTTTGCGGGCTATATGTACTCGTTTCTGCGATCTAACTCAACCTTTTTAACTACAATGGTGTGACTTTTTACATAAATTGATTTTACATAAAATAAACATAAGCTGGGGAAATGATAGATTTGCTGTTGATGTACATCAACTCTGAAGGCCTTGTGGCCTCCAGGTTGTGTATTAGATCACCGTTTTTTTTGCACGGCTGGCATAGAGATAGAAAAGAATTGAACTGGTAGCACAAAATGCTATCGACCAGATCATCGGCCAGGCTGAATTAAAGGTCGCCAGTGACAACAGCGCACCAACAATAGCGCCAATGCCAAAGCGGAAAGTCCCGGCCAGCGATGACGCCGTACCTGCCATATGCGGGAACTCATCCAGAATGACTGCCATCGCGTTTGATGACACCATCGACACGCAACCGACAAACGCAGCAACACCAACCACCAGCGCCCAGAACCCTAGCCCGAACAACGCGCTGAATACCATCCAGCCTGCCATAACGAACTGGATCCATAGCCCGGTGCGGAACATATTTAATGCCCCAACCCGACGGACAAATCGGCTGTTGATAATTGTCATCACAAACAGGAAGACGATGTTCAGCGCAAAGTAATAGCCGAAATTCTGTGGCGAAACATGGTTGATCTCAATGTAGACAAAGGGTCCGGCGCTAAGGAATGAGAACATCCCAGCAAAACTAAACCCACTGGCCAGCATGTAGCTCAAGACCCGCTTGTGTCGAAACAACGAGGCGAAGTTCCCCATTGTCGTGCGCAGGCGAAAAGGCTGACGGCGCTCGACGGGCAGAGTCTCTTTGATAAGGGTAAAAATCATCACCGAGGCCAGAATTGCTGCTAAGGCCAGGATCCAAAAGATGTAGTGCCAGCTTAACCATACTAATACCCAGCCCCCCACGATCGGGGCCATCAACGGAGCAATTGTCGTGACCAGCATGACGAATGACATCATGCGCGAAAATTCTTCTTTCGGATAAATATCGCGCATCAGAGCATTGATAACCACGCTCGCTGCCGCAGCCGCCAGGCCATGGAAGAAACGCATAGTGATCAATTGCTCGATAGTTTGCGCCAACGCACAAGCAACGGCCGCCGCGGCGAAAACCAGCGTTCCCCCCAAAATCACCGGCTTGCGCCCAATGCTGTCTGCCATTGGGCCATAGAGCAGCTGCCCTACCGCGAATCCCAGAATATAGGTACTGAGAGTCATTTGCGCACTGCCCGCAGGCACGCCAAACTGAGCTGAAATCACCGGCAGAGCCGGAAGATACATATCGATCGACAACGGCATCAACATGGCCAACAAGCCAAGGATAAAAACAATGGCAATTGAAGAGTTCTGCCGAGTGGTCACATTTAGCTCCTGAAATTAACGAGGGGTTAAGTTAACGCTGGCAATTTCTTCTTCGGTCAATGGACGGTACTCACCAGGCGCAAGATCGTCATCAAGCTTGATGGCACCGATTCGCTCACGATGCAGCGCCACAACGTGGTTCCCCACGGCAGCAAACATACGTTTAACCTGATGATAGCGCCCTTCACTGATGGTCAAACGGACCTGCGTAGGCGTAATGACTTCCAGCACCGCCGGTTTAGTGAGATCTTTCTCATTATGCAGTTGAACACCCCGGGTAAACTGTTCGGCGGTATCTTCTGCCACCGGCGACTCCAGCGTCACCAGATAGGTTTTCTCACAATGGTGACGCGGAGAAGTGATGCGATGTGACCACTGTCCATCATCGGTCATCAGTACCAGCCCGGTCGTATCAATGTCCAGACGCCCAGCCGCATGCAGTTTGTAGGCAACAGGCTCATCAAGGAAATAGAGCACCGTCGGATGATCCGGGTCATCCGTTGAGCAAACATAGCCCTGAGGTTTATTAAGCATAAAATAGCGCGGGCCATTTTGTTGAACCAGGGAATTGCCGTCATATTCAACGTCATGTTCTGGCAGCAGTTTAAACGCGCTATTTCTGACGATTTCACCATCAACGGTAACACGGTTACCACGGATTTCACGCCCGGCAATAGCGCGGCTGACGCCGAGTTGCTGAGCGATAAATTTATCAAGTCGCATGAGTGTGATTTTGCCTGTAACAATACGGAAATCGAGCGTTATGCCCGAAAAGTGGAGCCGTTTTCCGCCCAGTATAACGAGCTAACAACTTCCCTCAAGGGAAAAAGATTCGTGGCATACTATTCATCGTTACCATTTATCACAGTGAGACCATGACTTTTACACTTCGTCCCTACCAAAAAGAAGCCGTGGATGCCACGCTCAACCACTTTCGTCACCACCGCACACCTGCGGTAATCGTCCTGCCAACCGGAGCCGGTAAAAGTCTGGTGATTGCCGAACTGGCTCGCGTGGCGCGTGGGCGCGTGTTAGTGCTGGCACATGTAAAAGAACTGGTCGCGCAAAACCACGCAAAGTACTGCGCACTAGGGCTGGAAGCTGATATTTTTGCCGCGGGTCTGAAGCGTAAAGAGAGTCATGGAAAAGTGGTTTTCGGTAGCGTGCAATCAGTCGCACGCAATCTTGAGGCGTTTCAGGCTGAGTTTTCCCTGTTAATCGTCGATGAGTGCCATCGCATCGGTGATGATGAAGAAAGTCAGTATCAGCAAATCCTTACTCACCTGACCAAAGTAAACCCTCACTTGCGCCTGCTCGGTCTTACCGCCACACCTTTTCGTCTCGGTAAAGGCTGGATTTACCATTTTCATTATCATGGCATGGTGCGCGGAGATGAAAAGGCGCTGTTTCGTGACTGCATTTACGAATTACCGCTGCGCTACATGATTAAACATGGCTATCTGACGCCACCAGAACGCCTTGATATGCCAGTAGTCCAGTATGACTTTAGTCGCCTGCAGGCGCAGAGTAATGGCTTGTTTAGCGAAGCTGACCTTAACCGGGAGCTGAAAAAGCAGCAGCGAATAACGCCGCATATCATCAGCCAGATTATTGAGTTTGCCCAGACGCGCAAAGGGGTAATGATTTTCGCCGCCACCGTTGAGCACGCTAAAGAGATTCTCGGGCTGTTACCTGCTGACGATGCTGCTCTCATTACTGGCGATACACCAGGAAGCGAGCGCGACGTACTTATTGAAAACTTTAAAGCACAACGCTTTCGCTACCTGGTCAACGTGGCGGTATTAACCACCGGATTTGATGCCCCGCACGTCGACCTCATTGCGATCCTGCGCCCTACCGAGTCAGTTAGTCTTTACCAACAGATTGTCGGGCGCGGGTTACGACTGGCACCAGGCAAGACCGATTGTCTGATCCTCGACTACGCAGGTAATCCACACGATTTGTACGCCCCGGAAGTCGGCGCGCCGAAAGGGAAAAGCGACAATGTCCCGGTACAGGTTTTCTGTCCAGCCTGCGGGTTTGCAAACACCTTCTGGGGAAAGATGACCGCCGATGGCACGCTGATTGAACATTTTGGCCGACGCTGTCAGGGCTGGTTTGAAGATGATGATGGCCATCGTGAACAGTGCGATTTTCGTTTCCGCTTTAAAAATTGTCCGCAATGCAATGCTGAAAATGACATCGCCGCCCGGCGCTGTCGTGAGTGCGATACCGTCCTGGTCGACCCGGATGATATGCTAAAGGCGGCGTTGAGGCTCAAAGATGCGCTGGTCCTGCGTTGTAGCGGAATGGTGCTACAGAATGGTCAGGATGACAAAGGCGAATGGCTGAAAATCACCTATTACGATGAAGATGGCGCAGATGTCAGCGAGCGCTTTCGCTTGCACACTCCCGCTCAACGCACTGCGTTTGAGCAGCTATTTATTCGCCCTCACACCCGAACACCGGGTATTCCATTACGCTGGATAACCGCCGCAGATATTCTTGCGCAACAGGCCCTGTTACGGTATCCCGATTTTGTGGTCGCACGCATGAAAGGTCAGTACTGGCAAGTCCGAGAAAAGGTCTTCGATTATGAAGGCCGCTTCCGGCGAGCACATGAATTACGTGGTTAATTGTACTTTTGATTGATGTACCAGCCGTTTGAGTATAGAATCTCGCCCGCTTTTGCATACGCAAAGCAGATCACTTACCTGTTGCTGGGTCGCCTGTAACAGGACTTAATTAAGAGAGATTTAAATGTTTACTATCAATGCAGAAGTACGTAAAGAGCAGGGTAAGGGTGCGAGCCGCCGCCTGCGTACCGCTAACAAGTTCCCGGCAATCATCTACGGTGGCGCAGAAGCCCCGATTGCTATCGAACTGGATCACGATTCAATCATGAACATGCAAGCTAAAGCTGAATTTTACAGCGAAGTTCTGACCATCGTTGTTGACGGTAAAGAAGTTAAAGTTAAAGCTCAGGCAGTACAGCGTCATCCGTTCAAGCCAAAACTGGCTCACATCGACTTCGTTCGCGCGTAATCGCCAACAAGTTGAAGAAAAACCCCGCCTCGGCGGGGTTTTTTTATGGCATCTTGTGAACGATGATGACACAGGCCGGGGAGATGTTTACATCACAGCCCGGCATCCACTTATTTTCCGCCCGAAGTCCGACGCTGTAGCTGATCGCGCAGATTCGGTGGAGTACCTTTGATGGTTAAGGTATCCGTTGCCGGATCCCAGAAGATACGCTCACCCAACAGCATGGCATCAAAGTTAATCGTCAACCCACCGCCGCTCCCGGCAAACTTGGTTAACTGGCGCAGTGTACTGCGATCCGCCGGGAAGCTCTCTTCCAGCTCATACCCTTTATCAGCAGTAAACTCACTGAAACTGACTTCACTGACGCCGGAAAGCTCTTTCGACAGTGACTCCAGCTCAATCTCTTCACCCGCCTGGAGCTGCTCGTTACAGTAGCTGTAAACCTGCTGACGCACATTCTGGCGCTCGGCTTTGTCCAGTTGAGCTTCGGCGGTAAAGTCATCCACAGCTTGCAGTAAGCCTCGGTTTTGCGCTTTGGCGTTCAGCCCTTCGCTGGCACCAAGAAAATCCATAAAGAAATCAGCAACTTTACGCCCTACCCGACCTTTCAGGAAAGTCAGGTAGCGTGTGGACTCGGGATTAGTCTCCCACTCGGTTAAATCAATGCGTGCCACGATGTCTGCATGATTGATATCCAGATAGTGCGTCGGGTTGATATCCAGGTTTTCATTGACGCGCATGCTGCTCAAATTGTTCAGCACTGCGACCAGCAGGTACTCTACCGCCAGATAGCGATAATGGCAGAACAGTACGATCCCACCGTCGGCAAACGGATATTTCGCCAGTTCGTCACGCAAACGCCCCGTCGCAGCACGACTAAACGCCAGAAAATCCTCTTCTCCCTGGCGCTGCAAACGCAAGGTTTGCGCCAGTTCGCTCTCTTCGCTAAAGAGGCCATACGCTTTGTTCTTAGCGCTGTACACCCGATGCAGTTCAGCCATCATCTCGACAACGGTCGCTGTCGGTTCCAGTAATGAATCGCGCAAGACCAGCTCAAGGTTCTGCTCATCACGCTTGATAAGCTGGTGCAGGGCAATCTGGTTGATATCCAGACTCATGATAAACTCTCCTTTAAGACCGGGCGGTATTCAACCACCTGCCGGGCAGTGACGCAATAGAAGATAAAAAAGCAGAAAAAAAACTGTCGCTACGGTAATATGTTGCCCTTTCATGAACAGACTGATTTCGATTTATGCCACAAATTTCCCGCTATAGTGATGAACACGTTGAACAATTGTTGAATGAGATGCTCAACGTACTGGAAAAACATAAGGCGCCGACCGATCTTTCCCTGATGGTGCTGGGAAACATGGTCACTAACCTTATCAATACAAGCATCGCTCCGGCCCAGCGCCAGGCGATTGCAAACTCTTTTGCCCGCGCATTACAGTCTTCGGTAAACGACGACCAAGCGCATTGAGAGCCTGCTCCGGGGAAACGAACAACAGTTTATGCTAACTCATCGTCAGCGCTACCGTGAGAAAGTCTCCCAGATGGTTAGCTGGGGACACTGGTTTGCCCTGTTCAACATTCTGTTGGCCATGGTGCTCGGTAGTCGGTACCTGTTTGTCGCCGACTGGCCGACTACGCTTGCAGGTCGTGTCTATTCTTACCTGAGCATTGTCGGGCATTTTAGCTTCCTGGTGTTTGCCACCTACCTGCTGATACTGTTTCCCCTGACGTTTATCGTCATGTCCCAGAGGCTGATGCGATTCTTATCAGCCATCCTGGCAACGGTAGGTATGACGTTGCTGTTAATTGACAGCGAAGTTTTCACTCGTTTCCACCTGCACCTCAATCCCATTGTCTGGGAACTGGTCATTAACCCTGACCAGAACGAAGCTGCACGCGACTGGCAGCTGATGTTTATCAGCGTGCCGATAATTCTGCTAATAGAAATGCTGTTTGCGACCTGGAGCTGGCAGAAGCTGCGCAGTCTGACGCGTCGCCGTCATTTCGCTAAGCCGTTAGCAGCATTCTTTTTCGTTTCATTTATCGCCTCCCATGTGGTGTATATCTGGGCAGATGCTAACTTCTATCGCCCAATTACCATGCAGCGCGCTAACCTGCCACTTTCCTATCCGATGACAGCGCGTAAGTTTCTGGAAAAACATGGTCTGCTGGACGCGCAAGAGTATCAGCGCCGTCTGATCGAGCAAGGAAACCCGGAAGCTGTTTCTGTGCAGTATCCACTTAGCGAACTACGTTATCGTGATATGGGAACCGGCCAGAATGTCCTGCTGATCACTGTCGACGGCCTGAACTACTCACGCTTTGAAAAGCAGATGCCAGCACTGGCTGAATTCGCCGGACAGAATATCTCTTTCACGCGCCACATGAGTTCAGGAAACACCTCGGATAACGGTATCTTTGGCCTGTTTTATGGCGTTTCGCCAAGCTATATGGATGGCATTTTGGCGACCAGAACGCCTGCTGCGCTGATCTCCGCGCTGAATCAACAAGGTTATCAGTTGGGGTTATTCTCTTCTGATGGCTTCACCAGCCCGCTTTATCGTCAGGCGCTACTGTCGGATTTCTCCATGCCGAGCGTGCAAACACAATCTGACGAACAAACGGCAAACCAATGGATCAACTGGCTGGGCCGCTACGCGCAGGAAGATAACCGCTGGTTCTCATGGGTCTCCTTTAACGGTACCAACATTGACGACAGCAACCAGAAGAATTTTGTTAAACGGTACGCCAACGCGGCTCAGGACGTAGACGCGAACATTAACCGAATCCTTAGCGCCCTGCGTGAATCAGGTAAGCTGGACAATACGGTTGTCATCATTACCGCGGGTCGCGGTGTACCGCTGTCTCAGGAAGAGAACAACTTCGACTGGTCTCGTGGTCATCTACAGGTTCCGCTGGTGATTCACTGGCCTGGTACACCCGCACAGCGTATTAATAGCCTGACCGATCATACCGACCTGATGACCACGCTCATGCAACGCCTGCTGCACGTCAGTACGCCTGCGAACGAATATTCTCAGGGGCAGGATCTGTTCAATGCCACGCGCCGCCATTATTGGGTAACAGCAGCCGACGGCAATACGCTGGCGATTACCACACCGGAGATGACGCTGGTGCTCAACAGCAACGGTAATTACCAGACGTATAATTTGCACGGCGAGAAAATCAAAGATCAGAAACCGCAGCTAAGCCTGCTGCTGCAGGTATTGACGGATGAGAAACGATTTATTGCTAACTGATTAATTATAAATCAGTTAGCAAGGTCTCCCCTTGCATTCGTGGTGGAAAGCAGTAGTATTAGCAGCCATAGCGTCGGCACGTAGCGCAGCCTGGTAGCGCACCGTCATGGGGTGTCGGGGGTCGGAGGTTCAAATCCTCTCGTGCCGACCAATCAAATTTTATGAACAAGTCATCAAAACTCGTTCATAGCCCCCCTAAAGCAGCGAGTTGCAAAACTCGCTGCTTTTTGTTGCCTATAGCCATATCAAACGCTCATTATTTCCAGTTGATGTAAGAGCATCCCTCAACTGTTGGGGTGTACCTGAGAAAAATTTTGGAAGAGCCTTTCTTAAGAGAGTTCTTTGATGTCTGCATCATCGTCCCCCCTCGTGCATACGAGAAAAATGAAGGGTGATACTGCGTTACATACCTGACAAATAAATTAGTGTCTGCACTCCCTTAATTTCGCTAAACAAGAGTCAACATAAAGCAATCGTCCACGTTTTATCATAACGCGTCCCTCTTTAGCTAGTCTTGCTAAAATACTCATCACCAACGAACGAGATAATGTTGTTCGCGTAATAATATATTTGCTGAGCACGACTCTTTTTTTTATTTCTGAAGGTAATTTTTCATACTCTAAAATTGATAAGCAAACTCGCTGATAGGTGGTCTTATTGAGCGTCTTGCTATCACGATGAATCGCTAAAGCGAGCATGTGGACAAGATTAATGGCTACTGCTTTCCACAACTTTTTCTCCTCCACTTTTTCACGCACAACATCAACATCAACTAAAACTATTTCTGCATCCGTCTCAGCCTTCAGATAGATACTGTCAACATCCGTAACTAACCCCAACAAACCGAAAATGGACTGCGGGGACTGATAAGCTATAAACAGATTGTCCTGCATATGATAGATTGAAAAAAATCCAGATATTAATAATACAACGGAACGTCCCGGCTGAGAAAACCTGATAATTTCTTCTCGTTTAATCTTTTTTGTTACCCCAAACAAAGATAACTCACCTATAAGAGAACTGACTTGAGATGCATACAGCAAATGAAATTCATCAGTGAAATGTGGCATAACCACCTCCAGATAATGGAAATAATAACGCTAGTACATTAGTCATTTAGATAAAGAGTCGATATAACAGTGGCTATAAATGATATTCTGTAGAGAGCAAAGCCTGATTCCAGCAATCCGTCAGGGTTATTATATTGCTGGTTGGGTCATAAGCCCGAATAGCATTCATAGCGCAATGACGAAAAAAATCGGCTCGATGAAAAAAAAGCCACCCGTCATCCCCTGCAACTAATCCAGACAATGATATCTCTGCAGGAAAGAAACCCGGAAGGCGTTCACTCGTTGTTATCAGTACAGGCACATGGTCTGGAATATCGGCTGCAGCATACAGCGCCTGACATAGCGGTGTCATATTATTTGATGGTAGATAACATATGTTATCTATATTCTTATGGTGTACTCCAGTTTGAAACACGCAGTTAATAATCGAAGAAAATATATCTTCGCTATTCATAGCGACGGTGTTGATACATAATAAAATAGGCTTCATTATCTTATAGACTCACATTGATTAATAAAGTTACGTACCAGATCTCGAGTAACATCTTTTGGTTCTTTAACGCTTAAAACGTGCGCCCCCGAAGCTTTCGCAGCCATAATACCGTGTGGATTATCCTCGACAATGACACACTCCGCGGGTGTAACCCCTAAAATCTGAAAGGCTTTGTTGTAAATTTCCGGATCAGGCTTTCCGCAGGTAACATCTTCATTTGACAGAAAAAAATTCAGATAGGGTAAAAGCTGGGCTCTCCTCATCATTGTTTCAATACTGTCGCGAATAGAATTAGACGCAACAGCCACCTGATAACCCTGACGCCTAAGCCAGGCTAACGTGAGTTGGTGTTCAAATACTGGCCAGCAATGTTGATGAATCAATTGCATGGTATAACGCTGTTTCATCTCATTAATAAAAGGATGCAATGACTCAGGTAACCCATAACGTTTTGTCAGCAAAGTCAGTTTATCTTTAGTCGGTAAACCATCAAATTCAAGCAGATGATCCTGATGGTTAATCGCCACCCCAAACATCGCTAAAATCTGGTTCAATGCCTGGTAATGCCAATCCCTGGCATCAATTAGCACCCCATCCATGTCAAACACTACGGCGCGAATCTGTGTCATTTTAATAATGCCTCTGCTTGCTCAGGGAAATCGGTACACAACATCATGTTAGGGTGACTGAGCAATTCTTCAGGCAATGATCTCAGACTTTGCCAAAAATATTCATGATCACGTTGATGTAGTTCTGGTGAAACAAAACTCACGCTCTTTCCTGACGCCAGCCATCTTTTAATAAGAACAATTTCGACTTTATTAGAGCTAAAACCATCCACCCATAAAACCGACGCACGCTGGCTCAATTCTCCTTCAGGTTCATATTCACTAAGACGCGCAGCGGTGATCATATTTGCTGAAAAATAGTCCATAGAGTCCGGCACAGACATATCAAAACAGAAATAACGTGTGATCTGATACCGGGCCAGCAAAACTTTCAATTCATTCGCCAGGCCATCAGCCTTCATATTTAAAGCCAGTGTGCCTGAACAGCTATTATTCACATAATCTTTAAATAACGTTTCCAGAGGCAATACCCCTCGTCGGGGCATATCATGGCTGATCACCAGCTCTCCGTCTAAGTCACGAATATCTGTCTCAATTCCCCATCCTGACTTAAGCGCATACACTAACGCTCCGCGGGAGTTTTTTTCTGTGGATGTGAGCCAGGCCCCTCGATGAGCCAAAATTTGCATGTGAATATCCTTAATCTCTTTATAACGTTGAGTAATATTTCAAAGCGTCAGATAAGGAGCCATCATGTAGCAGATATCCCTTCTCAAGGACCAGACCCCGCTGACATACTGCACGTAATTGCTCAGCATCATGACTGACTAACACTAAGGTTCCCCCTTCCTGCTGGAAGCTTTTTACCTTCTCAAGACAACGTTTTTGGAACTGCATATCCCCTACGGCCAGCGCTTCATCAATAACCAGAATATCGCAGTCCAAATGGATACCAACCGAAAATGCTAGACGTAAAAACATCCCTGAAGAATATGTTCTCACTGGTTGGTAAAGTGCATCATTAATGTCTGCGAATTCGACAATCTCTTTGATTTTTTTTTGCGTTTCCGATTTACGCATACCTAAAATTGCCCCTGCCAAGAAAATGTTCTCCTGGCCACTCAGGTCATGATGAAATCCAGCACCAACCTCCAAAAGAGAGGCCAGACGTCCGCGAACAAAAATGCGTCCTGACGAAGGGCGAGTCACTCGCGTCAGGAGTTTTAACAAGGTTGATTTACCTGAACCATTTCGTCCCAGGACACCTAAAGACTCACCCTGCACTAGATTAAAGCTGACGCTGGTTAACGCATTAAAATACTCATGCTCGTTATTGCGCTGGAACGCCAGTGCCGTACGCAGCGAGTTTCCTTGTAGCTGATGTCGGAGATAACATTTACTGACATTTTCAAATCTGATCATTCTCTGTCCACAATTAATGCTTCATAGTGATTAAAACAAAAATAACCCGCCAGAATGATTAATCCGCACCCCGAAAAACTGATAATCAACAAGATAAAGGAAGGACAAGCCCCGCCAAGTAAGACATAACGAAAAAGAGAAATAATACCGCTCAGTGGGTTTAATACTGTCAGAAAGTAAAAACGTTCAGGCAGTAAACCAGGCGTCCAGACAACAGGTGTTGCGTAAAACAAGCACTGAGTTAACAGGGGGATAATATGGCGAAAATCGCGAAAACGGGTTCTAAGTATCGCCATCAAACACCCTACTCCCCACCCGGTTAGCACCATCACCCCACTACAAATAAACAATAATGGCAATTGATAGACAGACCAGTCAGTCCCTAAAAAAGGGAGCAAACAAATTAACCAGAACATAGTAATGAGAAAATCAATACTGTTAACACCTATGCAAGAAAATGTCAGTGCAACCCGCGGGAAATACACTTTTTTAACCAATTGTATATTATTAATAAGAGATTCAGATACGGCATTAAGCGTGGAAGCAAACAGCATCCATAAAATCAACCCACATAACAGCACCCAGCTATAAGATACTTGATATTCTGGTGGTGAAAACCGTACCATCACCCCAAAAATAGCGTAATACATTGACATATTCATGGCTGGATTTAAAAAAGCCCATAGCCATCCCAACAGAGTCTGGCTATAGCGAACGGATAAATCACGTATAATTAGTTGTACAATCAGGTGCCTCGACTGCCAGACCTCATATATCGTCGCTCTCCTGTTTACATCAGAAATAAAGCCATTAACGATACTCATCTATTCGCTCCGATGAATAAAGACAGATAAGACTACGCGACGTATTGCTACACAGCAAAGCAACCTTGCACGTATAATATATCCCCAACGCCATACCCGTGTTATAAGATAACTGGCAAGCGCTCGAGGAGTAAATGCCTTCACTCCATTATAGCGTTTATATAAACGTAACCATCGTGAATAAGAATAAACACTGAAGGCACCTCGCCATTTATATTTTCTCTGAAACTTAGGCCAACGCAACCCAAGGTGTTCAGGATTAAAAGCGATAAAATTTGCCAGAAAATATTGTTCCGAAAGAGATATTAATTGTTCCGAGCGCTGGGAATTGCCATCAAAAACAGATTTACCCGTAACTTTTTTAATGGCATGAACCCACAGCCATTGCTCAGGTACATAACGCCATGCGCACCACAGGCCCCCAGGAAATATAGTGGGCATGAAGAGATCTTGAGTGGCTAGTGGTGAATTAAAAAATACTTTAATATCTTCCGTGCGTCCTGCAAGAAAAATATCACCCGGATGAAACAGAAAAGGTAGGCTCCCTCTGGCATCACGAGCGATCCAACTGGCAGTAATAACGCGCTGAGAAAATACACTAAACGTATTATCACGAATGAAGCCATCATCCGCAGCAACATGCTGTTCCAGTAACCTCACAATAGATCGATCGGTGAGATAACAGTCAGTACGTAGCTTAATTACCAGTTCCCGGGTTGCAGCATTCAACCCCGCGCGAGTAGAAACTAGCTGGCGATTAACATTTGTCAAATGCTTACCTGCTGACTCCCAGCCGATAATGGGACCAGGATCGTCACTGAGAACCAACGTAATATCCATATGTGATAACAAGTCGGCGAGAAACTCGTTCCCGGCATCAGCCATATCCCAGGATGAAACAATAATTTCAGCTAAAGGAAATGTATCCCGCACTCGTTGCAGCTGCCATAAAAACTGCTCAAGAGTTTGTTCTTTAGTTTGCACAGGCCCCTGAATGACGAGGCTTAGTTGTTTCATTACATTTTCCTGAATAAGCGGGATACAAATTGTACGGCTCTATTTTGAATAAAAAACCCATTGCCATAGGCTATTATTTTCAAAACGCTTAAGAGGAGCAGCCGACGCAATGGTAATGGTGTATCAGAAACAAAATTCAACCAGTTTACCCACGCAGCATACCGATGAGAGATCATTTCGCCTGTGAGAATGAGATCCACTTGCTGTGTATTGCGCGCGACCGCATTGATATAATGGAGACACATTGGCCAAATCTTTTCTGGTGCTTCCTGCATCCCATTCTGATAAATAATGAAAACCAGCGGATATGTAGGCCCGGCTTCCGTCATTTCTCTGGTTTCAACTATCCGGTCATCACACAGTGTAATCCAGACAGTACAAGTATCATTAATGCCAGATAATGATGACAGCGCTTCGCTATTTCCTTCTGCCCATGAATGTACGGTGGTAAGCGGTGCATTCAGTACATTAATTTGTGTCATACAACACCTCTGTGATTGCGTAAGATACGCCAGAGCTGCAGTAACGATATAGGGAAAGCCGTATGTCGACTAAAGAACTTCAACCAGACTGCGGCAATGAATGTTCCTATAAATTTATTGATCCCTGTTTTTTCTTGAGTTTTATCGGGCATAATGAAAGGTGAAGAGAAAAAATTATTAAATAACTGGCGCGTCAGGCTAATATGCTTAAGGAAAAAAAGCTTTTTATCCGCGACACTTGCTGCACTATTCAGTACAAACTGAAATGATTCTCTCGAGACCGGATCATAAGATTCGCATAAAACCTCCTTGAACCAATCTTCTACCAGATGTTTGGTATTACCTTGCGTTTGCCACAATAATTTTGCTATCAGACAAAAGCGACGCACTCCAGTTAAGGGACGATGTTGTATCTGACGAACCAGAATATCGCTTCCCGTATAGCGTTGAGCAAAAGCCGCGAGACGCTTTATCCCTTCCTGATGAGTAATATCCAGTGCAGGTTTGCGTGTAAACCCCCACCATTCCATTGGAGATCGTTCTTGTCTGATACTACCATTTTTCACCACTCCAGATAGCACGCCATATCCATGCATTATGCTGCGATAGCGCTGCGATTCTGTCAGTGAATAAGGATTTACACGAGAAGGTACACCAGCTACTGCCGCTTGAATTCCCTGCTCTACGTCTTCAAACTCCCCCCAGAACAGGTTCTCATTCTGTGGCAAGCAATGCCAAACGCTTCGCTTACACAAATAGAGGCTGCCGGTCAGATAATCATGACCAAAATGAGAGCGAACGGGATGTTGCGCTGCCATTTTCATCGGGTTAAATTCTTTAATTTCTGTGCGACGTAAACGCTCAGCTTTTATTAAAGCCTCAGGTACTGACGATATCGTACCAAAGTCGGAATAACGACGCGGTGTAGCCTGCCACTGATCAGCAAACCAGAATGACTGAAAACCAACGAAGGGATAATTATCACCAAAACGCTTGATTGCGTCTTTGAAGTTAACGGGCAACAGAACACGATCGTGAAGAATACATAAATTAGGTAAAGTAGCCGCTTTTACCAGCATATTTTTCTTTTTGGTAATATGTATTGGATATTCGGGTAATGCTTCACCAATAATTTTCACTTCACTAAAATAGCTAAAGTCTTCAGGTACCTGACCACAAAGAATGATCTCTTGTTGCTCCACCCCCAAAGAGAGAATCCGTTCCACACAAGCATTTAACATGTCTGCATCAGTGCCACCAACCGGAATACAGAAACTCCAGGCATCCAGACCACGATCATTTTCGGCTGGTAATAGACTCTTTTTTTGGAAACAACGAATACCCGGGATTGCTGATGTGATCTCAACGAATCTATTTTTATAATAGGACCTGGAGAGTAATTCCCCTACGCCTTCCGATTCAAGTAAATAGAGACAACCACCCACAGGAATAAGATGTGCAGTATCCCATAGTAACTGAGCCGCCAATGGGGAAAAATCCCAGTGTGAACAAACAACATTAGCGCTAGTGATGTCTAAAAAGCGATCTACTGCTGTCAGTTTATGTACTGGAGCACTCTTAACCCGCGCAAATGTAATGACGGTTGTATTCTCAGGAAGTCGGGAAAAACAGCGTTCAGGATCCTGCAATACCCGGCATACAGGCCAACGTAATCCTCTCCGGTGTACGCAGGCAATAAGTCTCATACCGTTGCCTCACATTTCTCCAGGGCATTTTTCAGGGCCTTACTCTTCATAAATTGCGCAAGATCTTCAGGTGTACCCAGACCATGCATCCCTTTCCCATTGCAGCCAATATTATAAGTACCGATACGGAATAACCCTTCACGATACATATGGGTATACACAGGGGCGACATAAAATTCCCCCTGGCTGCGTTCGTTGCGTGCAACCATCGATCGTGCCAGACGGCAGAAATCACGGCCAGAGCGAAAATTATAGATGCCAACAGTCGCCTCACTGGAAACAACTTCTTTTTCGACGACCTGAGATACCCACCCTTCTTCATCATAATTAACATACGACCAACGAGAATCAGTTGCCGACATTGTCATAATAAAGCCATCGAGGTCGCGGCGTTCGATTTCTGCTAAATAGTCGTCAATATTGATATTTACCCACTGATCGGAATTGGCAATCATCAAAGGGGATCTGTTATCAATTAACGCTGCGGCACTCAAAACAGAGCAAAGTGCGCCATCAGTAATATCAGCGATGCTGATAACCAGAGAGTCTGGAGCCAGACTTTCCAGACGCGCAGCAAAATCATAGCGTTCCAGATGTGCTTGCTGACAAATGAAAATAAACCGGTGTGGGCAGCTCGGGCGTAAATTATTAATAACCAGTTCAATCATCGGCACACCGGCAATGGAGATGAAGGGTTTTGGATCGGTAAAACCCACCTGCGCAAACCGGCTTCCACGACCTGCCATTGGAATCACAATATTCAGCATCACATTAACTCTCAAAATATTTGTCATTAAGCGCACCGGGATGTTTTATTACCACGGTAATACACGCTTCCAGAGCCTCGAATGCACTGGCGGTTCCAGGTGCCAGAGTGATAATATCGCCTGCCTTCAGTTCCCTGTCAGCCATCCGTGCTCGTCCCTGTAGCAGCAATGTTATTTCTGTAGCAATCCGGTGGACATGCGCCTTTTCAACCACTCCAGCAGGAAAATGTTTTACAGCAACTTCAACATCATTCGTCGAATAAGCAGCAGGTGTAAATGCACCAATAAACCAGCCGCCAACCATTTCATCCAGATGAGTAATTTGCACCGCTGATACGGGTTGTAGCGCTTTGGACTCATTCATTATTGTGGTTTCCCTTGCATTACAGCTGTTGTACATGAAAAGCGAGTATCCTGTGGAAAACTCAAACAACCACGATAATTCCAGTATTGCGCTTGTGGTGAATTATTAAAATACAAGGCAATTTTTCTCATTGAGTCCATCATGTTTGAATCGTTATGCCACTTCAGCCACTCTCCGGCCTGAGACTGAAACTGTATAAGTAACGAGACATCAGAATTAATATTGAAAAGCGCCAGGTCGCTAGCTGCCCGATCAAACAACAAATGGTCTGCCTGTGCATAATCATTACCAGAAACGGCCAATAATGAAGGATCGCTTAACCAAAAATCCTCTGCCTGACGCAGTTGTTTAGCGGACTGCAGTGCGGTCACCATAAATAGGGTGCCTGACAGACAGAGAACATAACTTGCTGCCTGTATTCCCAGGCGTAATGGAAATGAAGGTTGCCAGCGTTTCTCACTGTTTTTGATCGTCACTGGAAGTGCCAGCCACAGCAATATAACCAATAACACGCAATGTACAGCAGATAAATACAAGGGATACTCCGTCATAATATGTAGCAACAGAGGTAATAGTAATGCCCCACGCGAGCAGACATTACGTGCTTTAATTGCCCGAAACGGCGCAATCACAAGAGACAACCAAAGTAAGATCCCTGTTAATGCCAGTATTCCGCCTTCGCACCAGACATAAATTAATTCGTTATGTGGGTAACGAACCGTCACAGTAAAAGGATTGGTTATTCCCTCACTGGCCAAAGCCTTGGGGAAAGCAGTTTCAAAAGAAGAAAGTCCGCTCCCCTTAAAAATATGCGAATAAATCAGCGCCATCCCGCCTTTGAGTAAAGTGAAACGTTCAGCATCAGAATGCTGGCGATTCCAGGCTGTTCTCAAGTCGATATCACGAGGACGCTCGTCGTGGTTTGTCCCCGTTAAATTCCCCATAGCGGTATCTAGTGTTTGCGGTAACAGCTTGACGCGTTGATTGAGAGTTGCCTCACCCACGAATGACCCCAGCAAAATCACCACCAAAACCGCAAGGATAAAAGGCTTCTTGCGATTAAAAATGCACATCAAAACACCACCTGCTATGGCACTGAGCAGCGCTGAACGGGACTGCGTAATAATGACTCCGGCACACAACAGCACAGAACACAGCATGGATGCTTTGCGCAAACCTGGCGTCAGTCCTGAAGACATTAGCCA
This sequence comes from Citrobacter sp. Marseille-Q5395, assembly GCF_947057495.1. Taxonomy (NCBI): domain Bacteria; kingdom Pseudomonadati; phylum Pseudomonadota; class Gammaproteobacteria; order Enterobacterales; family Enterobacteriaceae; genus Citrobacter; species Citrobacter sp. Marseille-Q5395. Next base: position 233,069 of record NZ_CAMSEL010000007.1, read on the forward strand.
CAGTGCACACAGGAAAGCGGTTGCTAAAAAAGAACCTAACAGATTGATTTGCAGAAACGTGCCTGCAGGACGGCCATTTTGGCCGGCAAAGGAATACTCCGTCCAGGCAGCAGCATTTTCCGGTGCCAGAATTTGCCAACAGGAAATCCCTGTTTGAATAATCCCTGCTGCAATAATAATCATATAAATACACTGCCGTTCGCGTCCCCGCAGGGGAAACTGTAAAAGTAGCCCCATTAGCAGGGCCATTGCCCAGAGCCCCCCCAAACGGGTAAGTGATTCTCCCCATGAGCTCATTGGTGTCCATGCCAGTGGTACACTCATCAGGATCGCGCCCGCGAGCAGAAGTACCAAAGGCAGACTCCCCTTAATATTCTTACGCCATAGCAGAATTGAAAGAGCCGCTCCCCACAGAGCTACCCAGATCCAGACCAGAATATTGAGCGTGATATCCATTCCGTATCCAGAGAGCGTTTTCCATGGCCATGATAAAATTCCGACAAAAAGAATAAATAGCATCAGTAGGGAAAATTTTACAATCGTGCGAGAGTTCATACTGGCTCACAGTAATAAAAAACAATATTAATAAATAATAAAGATGCGATAGCCCTATATGCTACAGGATATCCGCACCCGCAAACAGAATCTATATAATCATCAGGCCATGATATAAAAAGATAATTATTAACACTTCAGAAACAAATAGAGTTAATATGGTTCCATTATCAATACACTGCTTCCATAATAAACGCCAGTAGCGTTAATATCAGATATTCGACTAGTCACTGGCAGGTCATTATTCCCAGCTTTTAGAGAAAAAGGAATATTACGAGTACTATTAAGCGCATTATCATCAACGAAAATAAATGCTCTGCCAGATGGAGTTAAATTAATCGACTCAGATTCAAAGCCACCAGTATCCGTATTCATCAGGTTAAAAGTCACCTGCATATCGGCAGTACAATTCACCCGCAGATTGGCCGTTTTATCAGCGATGCGGTCATCTTTAGCATCTTCCAGCGTAGCTACCCCGTGATCGAATACCAGTTCTGGCGTTACTATCTTGCACCACTCTTGCGCAGGCGGTACACCTACACACCCTGCAGGCGCTTTAATCGCAGCCGAGTTCATATTCGGATCTAAAGACGGAGTAAAGAAATAGCCTATACAATCCTGTCCCGGTTTTAACGGTTCGGATACCGACGGTGAAATAAACGTAGTGATACCTTGTTGACTATTGTATGCTTCCAGCGCTGATTCGCTGTAACTTTTACTACTCGATGTTCTTACATAACCCGGCATCACTAATGTCTGAGGGTTACCATCATAGATATATTTTGGATGCTTCATTGCCAAAGTTGCATACATATAGCCCGCAGGCGGTATCGCATCAATCGCAGGGTCCGGGTAATTAATTAAATGCTGAGTAATATGGTAAACTATATGCTCAGCGTCCTGTGTATCAGTAGTGATAGAACTTATCACCGGGTATTGGCTTGCCGTCGCTGAAGAGATAATTAACAACAGGCTGGATAGTAAATAGCGCATTTAAACCTCGACGATAATATTTATTGGTAACCCAGAACAAAGGTGGCTGTCGCCGAAAATTCACCGACAACAAGGGCTTTATTAGCCATCGCTGTCGGCGTAGCCTGGACAAACGCCTGAAAATTTAAATCGTTATTTCCCGGTATCAGGTTAGCGTAGGGACTCGCCGTACTCAAAGGCAGTAATGTCCCATCATCGCCTTCAATACCAATCGCAATACCCTTTGCCGTACTGGCAGGATCTATCGCCAGCAAACCCGGTAACTCTGTTTCTTCTGTTCCCTGAAACGTAACGCTGACCGTCGACAATACAGACGGATCGCAATCTGCCAAATGAATCGTAAACGCACTGCTATCAGTACGCTCGTGCGCGTAGAGATCTTTATCCACCACGGTCCCGAAATTAAGCGGAATATTGTCACTACCGTCAGGCAGCGTACATGGTTCCGAAACCAGCGCCCCTGAAAGATGGACATTGCCATCAGCATAGAGCGGATTGTATTTCAACAGTAAAAGCACACTGAACAGAAGAATATTGAGCTTCATGGCTTACCTATATGTAATCCGTGCGTAGAGTCATGAAAGCTTCGAAGGCGCCCTCCTCCAGCGTAATAGCGGGATCTTTAACCGGAGCGACACTGATAACCGGCGGGGATGTGGGATCGTCGACAGCAATTGGTTGGGCAAAAGTAACTGGTTGCGTGCCGATCATCACCTTGATGCCAAGCCCGTTTTTGTCAGTTGCAACTGCCGACGGATCAAAAATGGTTGGACTCGTCGTCTCGATAACGATCGCCAACTGGTTAGCCACATAATCCTCGTCACAGTCCACCGTATAATCAACAGGCTTGGTATAATTCACGCCGTCAATTTTATTGACCCCCAGATCCTCACCAAAATCAACTTCTACCTTTGCGCCCTTACTGATGGTACAAGGGGGCATCACCAGGGTCCCGCTGAAAAACATATTAGGGCCAGCGGCCTGAGCCATTCCCCAGGGCTGGAGAACAAAGAATAATAAGAGTAACAGAGAAGATTTCATGGGTAGTCTACCGTCATTGTTGCTGATGCGCTGAATTGGCCTGTAGGCAGGTGTGAACCAGGTTCCTGAATCAACAATGCTGACAGGACAGGCTGGCTACCTGCAGTAAAAGGCAGACTCTTGTTAAGCGGAAAATCTGCACCATCATGTTTTAGCTTAATAGCCAGCTCTGGAATTGATGTTTCGAGGCTTCCGCCATACTGATCGAAATCAACAATTGTCCCTGATATTTCCATGCTTAAATTGCTCGTGGAGCCAGCATTACTGCAGTCCAAGGTGTAAGTAATATCTTTCGTTACCAGACCAGCAGAGACATCTGTTGTAATAACATTATCACCGAAATCAACATTAATCTGCTGGTTGCCATTAATTTCACAAGGTTCTGATATTAATGCACCAGTAAAGTGTACATTATTATCAGCATTCACCACACCGCCCCTTGCACAAAGCGCTATACCGAACAGCCAAATATTTATTTTCACTTATCGCCTACATTTATTGGTGACACAAATAAAGGATTCTGATCCTCAGTTAAATATCAGAAACTGGTACCTGCTTTTACTTACCAACATGGTGAATCGTATTATGGATAATAGACTACCATTGTTGCCTCAGCGGTGAATTCACCCGTCTGCAACTCATGATTCGGTGCCTTAATTAAGGTAGCCGTCAACTTAGGATAAGGACCACCGGAATTAATAGTCAAATCTGTATTTAATGGAAAATCCACACCATCCGCCTTTATCTTTATTGCGAGATAATTTAGTGATGTCTGCACGCTACCCTTATCAAATCCTTGCGCGTAACCATTAATATACATATTAACAGGCACCGACGACGGATTTGCATCATAACACTGCAGCGTGTACTCAATGTCTTTTACGGCCAAACCTGCCGCGACATCTGTCACAGCAACATGATCGCTAAAATCCACGTTGATCGGTTTGTTTTCATTCACCACACATGCCGGTTCTACAACTTTAACCGAAACCGTTATCATTGTGGTATATCGATCCGCATACGCCGAGTTCATTATTAAAAAGACAATAAAAATTACAACGAGTCGAATTTTCTCCATAACTCCCTTCTGTGGCATTTATTTCAATAATTTTGCCGGGCATGTATTGCCACTGCAGGTATACTGAATTTGCGGACGTCCACCGTAATCATTAATATAGGTCAATACCGGATGGTTTCCCAACTCACTGGCCGATGCTTCCAGCGTTGCCTGTCCATGTGGATCAATCATTGTTGGTTTAAATTTAACCGTTTTCCCTTTTACACCAGGTTGAGCAATAACCACTGTTAAAAAATAAGGACTGGGGTTATTCAAAATAAATTTGTCCCCCTGACGCTGCAGAGTTGTGCTCTCTACCCAATCACCATCCGCTGCCTGGGTTTTATCCATGGCGATCGCTTTTGGTCGGTAAAAAAGCTTGATTCTGGTTTGCAACGCAATTTGCAATGTATTCGGTGTTTTACTGCGCGGCGGTATTTCACGCAGATTAAAATAGAACAGCGATTCCCGATCCTGGGGTAATTGTGCCAATGCAGGAGAGGCTTGAATTTTTACCTGACTTTTCGCACCAGGTTCCACACGCTGAACAGGAGGTAACACAATTAAAGGAGAAGAAATCTTTTTCCCTTGCCGATCTTCAATCCATGCCTGAGCCAGGTAAGGTTGGTTTTTATTTTCATTGCTAATACTCAGGCTGATGGATTTATCATCACCATTAATAATCGCCCGGGTTCGATCCAGTGAAATAGCCGCATTTACATATGATGACAGCATTGAACAGGCGATACCCGTTAACGTAACGGCAAAATACATTCTACATCTTGATCTCTTCATCTTCTCAACCCAATTTAAATTAACGAAATTTATTTATCTCTAATGGATACACGGTAGAAGCAATGTATCGGTAAGATCCAATTGCCCCAGTTTTTCCGGAATCACTACTTTACAACTGTCGTCCTCACTCCATACTACCTGCAGGCTGGCTCCTGGGTTTAAACCACTCAGATAAACCTGACCATCTCCGCCAACAATACCAACTTCCTGATTCCCGTCATTGTGTACGCTGGCACCAAAGGGTGGAAAACTACCATCGACAAGGCGTATAACAGCCAATGCTTTCATACCCGATATCACGTTAAATTTGCGATACCCAATTGCCCCTTCAGTCAATGTTGCCGATGCAACAGAATACGTCGCTTCCGCATCATCCGGCATATTGTCGATATCGATACTTAAATTATTTTTGATATATTGTGTAACATCTGTAATAACCGCTTTCCCAAAATGGTTCGTTAATACCGTATCGCCATAACCATGGACGGGGACATTTGCAGCATCGACGGTATCGACCAGTACACGGGTAGCACCAAGTGAATTCACTCTGTGCAACGCAGCGCCTTTGGCTGTGGCAGTAATGCCTCCCCGCAACGTTAAGCCAGCTGAACGATACTGATTTTGCTCATAATCCAGGTTTGCAGTGACATCTGATAAATCTCCAGAATGATCATAATAGCCACTCACATTCATCCCTTCGTTACCACTCCCGGTAGCAATCTGATAATTATCGCCATTTTCCAGACGGTCATAATAGCCAATACGATGCGAGTTACTCGAATCACTAAACGTTGAGTTATAACTTACGGTTGCGGTGTCGCCCCACGGTATTGACGCCGATATATAAGCGCCATCGTCATTATTGCCTTCAAATTTATTCCGATATGCCGTCAATGAAATATTAATATTCTTCCACTTATCCATATCAAAAAAACGCGACAACGAGAGATTATAGCGATCTTCTTCCGGGCTATTCCAGTAAGTCTGGTGTGAGTAGTTCACATACAGACTCGTTCCTGAATCAACAAACTGCTGGCTAAACGTCACCGTATACATTTCTTTATCTTCCTGAAATGCATCCGTTGTTGATACATAATTAAGAAAATCGCTAAAACTCATGAAATCTTTTTCTGCAAAACGATATCCCGCAAAGGTGATCTCGCTCCCTGTGTCGTCAAATCGTTTCGAATAACTCAGGCGATAGGAACGCCCTATTTTATCTTCGCTTTGATAGTTATTTAGCCTGGCATCTGCACGTGTAACATCAAATGAGAGCGCCCCCAACATCATAAGATCTCGCCCGACGCCAACAGCCAGTGAACGATAGCTATCACTAACTGTGGATCCTCCATAAAGCGACCACCCGTTATTAATCCCCCATGACATTTCACCAGAACTGAAAGTTTCACCTGCTGCCTGGTGACTTTCATTGGTCGGTCGACCTGAAAAAACCTTGAAACGGATACTTCCAGGGCGTGTCAAATAGGGTATTGATGCGGTACTGACTTTATATTGCTGCACCGATCCATCCTGTTCCTGAACGCGCACATCCAGCGTTCCTGATACAGCGCTGTTTAAATCTTGTATTGAAAAAGGGCCGGCAGCGACCTGCGTTTCATAAATAATTCGCCCCTGTTGTGAAATAGTCACCTTGGCGTTCGTTTTTGCCACACCAGAGACTTCTGGCGCATAGCCACGTAAATTGGGTGGCAGCATATTGTCATCAGATATCATACTGGCGCCAACAAAGCGAAAACTGTCAAACAGATCAGAATTCATATAGTCCTCACCTAATGTCAGCTTAGCGCCTAATTTAGGCATAGCACGATAGACATAGCTGCGATCCCATGCCCATTTTTTTCTTCCGCTATTTCCGCTTGAACCGCTAGCGTAATTCGTCTGCCAGTCTGCGCGTGCCCGCCATGCCCCAATATTTAATCCACTCGTTCCGTTACCCGATAACGTACGATCGGTGCTACCTTCACTCTCCTGTGTATTGCTCTGAAAGTTGAGGTTGTAATCTGTTAGCAACCCAGGAATTCCTTCATCCCACATACTGATTGGCACCCAGTCGTTGGAAACATACTCCAGATAGACCTGGGGAATACTGATATTCAGCACCCCAGTCCCCATATCAGGGCTGACAATTACGCCTTCCAGCGAAGTAATATCAGCACATTGACCCTGGTGCCACATGCTAATTTTTTGTAAGAACTCTTCTTTTAGCCCGAATTGCTTCACCAGCTCACTACTGAAACAAGCTTCTGTCTCTTTTTTATCATCATCTTTGTTATAAACAGATATAGGCTGTTCATCTATTTCATTCTGATTGATTTTTAACTTAAAGCTGTAATCTCCCGGCATAATATACCCGCTGCTTTCAAAACGACTGAAGTCGATGTTTTTTTTATCATTAACGTCCAGAATATCAGTATTGAAATCAACATAATCAGCCGCGTATACACCGCACTGTAAAAAAACAAAAGACAAGCACATGCCAAAAATTATGCGCCTGGTTAACGGCAACATTATAGAGCTATACATTCCAGTTCCATCGTTGTCAGTTATTCTTGCGAATGATTTATAAAAAACTAAAAGTAACTCACCTTATATTCAACGATAAATGAAGAAGGTATCAATGGCAGGTTATCCGCAGGGCCAAAGACATTTCTCTCTTTAAACGATAAGGCATAGTCAAGACGCATATCTGTATTGCTTACTTTTGTGTAATTACCAACCTTCTCACCCTTATTACTTGCTCGCATACCTTTATTTAATAATTGCAAGACAATGTTTCCCGCGTTGGCATCCGGTTCAGAAAAATTGTCTGCATCAACGCTATCTACCGTAACGCGGAAATACTGCCATGGCGTATCATTTTTTGAGTTAACATCAAATACGCAATGATCGAGATGAATAGAGAATCGCTCTGAAAGAGTTTTCTTATTATATTCCAGCTGTTTTTCAATTAACTCCCCCATATCAATCTGCTGTTCCCCCCCTGCCATAAAAATATTACATGCCCGTGCTTTAATAACCCCATAAAAATGCATTCTGTTATACCGGACACTGCCCGCAGTAGCGATAGAGCAATATGCTAAAAGAAAAATAAAAATACAGGTATAACGTATTATTCCAATCATGAACTCACTTCAGCAAATTGACCACCATACGCCCGCACAGGCGGGCGTACAGTAACAGGCACTATACCAGGGAATGATTAATTATAAGCCAGGGTGAAGTCTGCAATCGCAGTGAATTCCCCAGGGACTATGATGGCAGAGGCACCATCACCCTGCAGGTACGCAGAGAACAACAGGCTATTGTTACCATCCTGAATGCCCTGAGGATCTGTCGCCGTACCTAAGGCAATAGGTTTGCCCGCACCATCAGTTAATACAATACCCGCACCGGAAGCCGTACCTGTGATACCCAGGCGTGCGCCGTCGGGATCGTTTGCATCAGTTGCGCCAGTAAACGTTGTAGACACAGTACTACTACCGGGACCGGTATCGCAATTTTGCAGATTAATGGTGAAATTCACTGGTGTTGATCTTCCCGTGTTATCATCCGCCTTCAACGCCGCATCGGAGATTTCTCCCAGATAAACATCCTGCTTATCATTCGCAATAGAACACGCGGCAGAAATAATTGACCCCGTAAAGGTGACAGAACCATGGCCCGAATCAGTTGGTGTTGGCGTGGCCGCCTGCGCGAATGAAGACAGAGTGCCAGCCAGAATAACCACCGCTGCAATTTTTGTTAATTTCATTTATTCCGTTCCTAAAATAAAATGACTTAATATTGAATATATAAGCGCAACGGCAGGTGTCTTGAGAAACATCGACATATATAGAGAGTATCTACTCATGACATTTTTTATAGCACCAGCGCGTTACCGCAAGATTATCAGCTCAACGAACTTTAGAGCGCAATTCAAATAAACAATCATGAGAATAAATAAACAAAAACAACAAAAACATAACAAATAAAATTTAATTAAATTATTTATTTGTATAAAGCAATCAATAATCATTCATCAGCGTTATCATGGTGCCAGTAAACTCACGGCGAGTATAATACCAGACGTTATTATTTGCACAGCGTTTTCCAGTAATTTTACGCTCAGCAACGCCATCTGCGTTAATTAATTGTAACGAGTTATCTTTATTACTCTTTTTTTGGATTATTACCACCAAATAATATCACTCTGTGATTATGCTATTGATTATCTGAATGTAATATTCTAAAACAGGATCTTATACTTGATTCGCTATAACCAGATGTAAGTGAGGACCTTTGAGCGATGAATTTATAACGCAACTGCTCAGGCTTATCGATGAAGGCCAGGATGAGAATATCAGCATCCCCTCCATTATATCTCGCTCAGGCTACAGCAGTGCTCAACTCCACAGGATATTTAGATCCAGGATGGGGTGTTCTATCAAAAACTATATTATGGGGATCAAGATGTACCGGTGTTCACTCGCCCTAAAATTCTCCGGTCTCTCCGTGAAAAAAATATCAGAGCTTTGCTTTTACTCAAGCCAACAAGCTTTCACTCGATACTTCAAAGAGTGCTTTGGTACAACGCCTGTTGAATTCAGAAGCAACAGTGAAGTTATATTTGGAAAAATTCCGGCCTGGGGTCATAAAGTAAACGGCGCACTCATGGATTTGGACGTGAGTTATATTTACATTCCGCACCTTGAACTCTATGGCGTCTCTGGAAAGTATGAATGTGATTTTTATCACATCGGTAAAGCCCATACCATGCAGAGAGCAGAACTTGAAAAAACATTCTCCAGTTTGCTCCTCACTATTCCCGACAAGGTTTATACATTGTGCAAACCCGTAAATTTGAAATGTGATAAAATTAGTTTCGACTACCACATTGGTGTCACTGCGGAGTTTAGCAAGGAGAAAGAACTACCCGCTTTACCGGTTATCTCCGGGGATTATCTGCGTTTTACATTTACTAAAAAAGTGGGTTCGACATCAGACAGAATACTCTACGTCTACAAGCAATACATGGCCCAACACTGCATCACCCGACGCGACGGCCATGATATTGAGCTTTTTGAATACACACATCCTCCTGATGCTTTAGAATATACTCACACTGTCTATGTCCCTGTTCTGTTCGATGAAAAGTTGATTGATATGCTGTTAACTCGTACGTCGGAACCCTCCTAGCTCGATGAGGGATGTCCAGCAAGGGAGCTGCTTACATAGCCACTGGCCAGTGGTATGTTCATTTTGCCATGCAGTTGGTCTTTATAGCAGCGCCCTGGCAGTAGACCTCATCTCTCTCCCACCCCTGCCCGTTTTAAACTTTGACGGTTTTGCTACTTACCCATGCACAAATTAGGGTAAAATTTATTCTCTCATCAGCTCGATGAATCTGGACGATTTACGTGCTGAAAACAATAATGATACTAATAAATACTCAGGAGAATAGTATGCCTGAAGCAATGCCTTTTCAGGTGCTTATTGTCGATGACCACCCACTGATGCGACGAGGAATTAGTCAGTTGCTACAGTTGGATAGCGCATTTGAAGTCGTCGCCGAAGCGGGTGATGGTGCAAGTGCAATCGATCTGGCAAACCGTCTTGACCTTGATGTGATCCTGCTGGATCTCAATATGAAGGGAATGAGCGGACTTGATACCCTGAATGCGCTGCGCCGGGATGGCATCACTGCGCAAATCATCATTCTTACCGTGTCAGATTCCGCAAGCGATGTATACGCATTGATTGATGCCGGCGCTGATGGCTATTTGTTGAAAGACAGCGACCCAGAAGTTCTGCTTGAAGCCATTCGCAGTGGTGCTAAAGGCGGTAAAGCCTTCAGCGCACGCGTCAGCGAATACCTGCGAGAGCGTGAACTGTTTGGTGCGGAAGAAGATCCGTTCAGTATACTTACCGAACGCGAGCTGGATGTTTTACATGAACTGGCTCAGGGCTTGTCAAACAAGCAGATTGCGTCCGTACTGAATATTTCGGAACAAACGGTGAAGGTGCATATTCGCAACCTGCTGCGCAAGCTCAACGTGCGCTCTCGTGTTGCCGCCACCATCCTGTTTCTGCAAACGCGTGGAATACAGTAATACGCAGAATGCCCGGTAGCGCTATGCTATCGGGCTTATGTCCAGGCCGGATAAGACTCTTAGGGTCGCTATCCGGCATCTTCCGCTCTTATTTCTCCTGCGGCGACAACTGCTCCATCGCCTGTTTAATGCTGCGTTCAATCACCGCCCGGCGAGTGTCGTTGGCGGGTAATAACTTCAGCATCATCTCCCAGGCCGCAACCGCCTCGCCGAAGCGCTGCTGCTCAAAGGCGTTAAAAGCATACATGCTCAGTACACGCACGTTAGCATGATCGCCCCTGACCAACTGACTCAATAACTCCCCTCCCCGACGGTTATCATTTGGATCGGAGGAACGGGTCAACGCTTCCGCATAACCCAGCGCCGCATCGCTATTTTTAGGATCCAGTCGGTAGGCGTTGGCATAGGCTTCTGTCGCCGTGCTGGCATTACCTAATACCATTCCAATGCGTCCGAGCATAATCCAGCCTTCAACGTTTCCAGGATCGGCCTGCAGTCGCGTACGCAGTCCCAGCGCAAGGCGTGTCATATCCTCTTCATTCAGAGGTTCAGCCTTCGGATCCAGTGCCCGTTCCAGCAACGCCGGAGCTTGTGCTGTAGCTTGTTGCCAGATTTTAACCTGCTTGTAATTACCCGTTTGATAATAGCTCACCGCGCCAACTACCAATGCGACTACAACGCCTGGCACATACAGCCACCATCCACCACGTTTTCCATCCGGAGTGATATCGTCTGGAAATTCTTCCTGTTTCAATCGTATACGACGGCGTGAGCGGGCAAAAATAATCCAGCCTCCCAAGCCGATCGCCACGACGGGCATCACCCATAACAGAACCGTCAGCGGCGTCAGCGGCGGATCGTAAGTGACGAAGTTGCCGTAGCGCGCCACCATATAATCGACGATCTCTTTCTGGCTTTTCCCTTCCTGCATCAGCTCATAGACTTTCTGACGCAGGTCGGTAGCAATCATCGAGTTAGAGTCGGCAATGCTGTTGTTCTGACACTTAGGGCAGCGCAATTGCTCGGTAAGCTGGCGGAACTGTTGCTCCTGCGCTTCGTCTTTGAACTGCATTACGTCGATGGTGGCAAGCGCCGAACCAGAGATCACCAGCATCAATACGCCCAGTAAAAATCTCATTGCGCAGCCTCCTTACTGTACTTATCCCACAACGGTTTGATCTCGCTTGCCCACACTCTGGCATTCAAATCGCCAGCGTGGCGGTAGCGAATAATTCCCTTACCGTCGATCAGGAAAGTTTCCGGCGCGCCATATACGCCCAGATCCAATCCAAGCATGCCATCGCCATCAAACAGGCTAAGCGCATATGGATTACCCAGTTCTTTCAGCCAGACAATCGCTTTCTGACGATCGTCTTTATAGTTCAGGCCGACTACCCGCACGCCCTCTGCAGACAGCTGATTCAGATACTGGTGTTCAGCACGGCAGGTTGGACACCATGTCGCCCATACGTTGAGCAACACCGGTTTACCCTGCGTAAGGACATCGGCCTGATAATGCTGCCCCGGATTCTCCAGCGACTCAAGGCGGAACGTCGGTACCGGTTTACCGATCAATGCCGATTCAAGATTGGTGGGATCATCTCCCTGGGCGTTACGCGCCAGTTGCCACAGCAGCGCTGCCGCAATAACGAGAAAAATAATAAAAGGGATTAAGAGTGCGTTGCGCTTCATACAGCCTCCGGCGCGTTTTTTTGCTCAGCTGTGCGTGGACGCACGCGCTGGCGATAGCGTGGATCAAACAGGCAGAACAATCCGCCCAGCGCCATCAGCAACCCTCCGGCCCAAATCCAGCGAATAAACGGTTTGTAATACAGACGCACGGCCCATGCGCCATTGTCCAGCTCTTCGCCTAACGCAGCATACAGGTCACGCGTAAAACCACCGTCAATTGCCGCTTCGGTCATCATGGAACTGGTGCTGTTATAAAAACGTTTCTCCGCATGCAGCGTCGCTTCCGGTTTACCGTCACGTGTTACACCAATAATCGCCACGCCACCACGGTAGTTAGGCCCGGTGATATCTTTAACTTCACGGAATGTAAACTGATAATTATGAATGCTCACGCTATCGCCAGCCTTCATACGCACATCACGCTCAACGCTGTAGTTCTGACTAAAGGCAATCCCCACGATAGTAATCGCCAGTCCCACGTGGCCTGACACCATACCCCAGTAACTTGGCGTCAACTTCGTTCCGCGTGAAATACGCAGGAATGCTTCAGACATCGCCAGCACGAATATCCAGCATGCCATTGCCAGACCTACTACCGTCATCGCGGCAATGCGGTCTTCAAGCAGCCACGGCAGCAGCAGTGACAGTACAAATGTGGTGACAAACGCGATAATCAGCAATGTTTTTAGTTTACGCGGTCTGTCACGACCCCAGCGAACCAACGGTCCAATCCCCAACAGCAGTGCGAACGGTGCCATCAGCCACGTGAACATGGTATTGAAGAACGGTTCACCAATCGAAATACTGCCTAGCCCCAGCTGTTTATGCACCAGCGGCAACAATGTGCCCAGCAGCACCACCAGCATGGCGGCAATCAACAGAACGTTATTCCCCAATAGCAGCGATTCACGTGACCAGAGGGCGTTATTCACCCTGGAGCGAACTTTATGACCACGCACGGCAAAGAGCAGCAGAGATCCACCGATCACCATGACCATAAAGGCAAGAATGAACATCCCGCGTGACGGATCGGAGGCGAATGCATGTACCGACACCAGTACGCCTGAGCGCACGAGGAAAGTGCCCAACAGGCATAGCGAGAAAGCGCAGATCGAGAGCAGCAGCGTCCAGGCTTTGAAACTGGCGCGTTGTTCGGTAACCGACAGGGAGTGCATCAGCGCTGTACCTACCAGCCACGGCATAAACGAAGCATTCTCGACCGGATCCCAGAACCACCAGCCGCCCCAGCCAAGCTCGTAGTACGCCCAGGCGGAGCCGAGCACAATCCCCAACGTCAAAAACACCCACGCCGCCAGCGTCCAGGGGCGCGAAAAACGGGCAAACGTGCTGTCCAGACGCCCGCTCATCAACGCGGCAATCGCGAATGCAAAAGCGACTGAGAAACCGACATAGCCCATATACAACAACGGTGGATGGAAAATAAGCCCCGGATCCTGCAACAGCGGGTTCAGGTCGCGCCCTTCGACAGGGAAATCAGGCAAGGTGCGAGAAAACGGGTTAGAGGTAAACAAGATAAACAACAGGAAGCCAACACTGACCATGCCCATCACAGCCAGTACACGAGCGACGATATCCAGCGGCATCCGCTGACTGAACAGCGCCACGGCAAACGTCCAGCCGCTCATCAGCAGCACCCACAGCAACAGTGAGCCTTCATGCGCGCCCCACGTTGCCGCTACCCGATACCAAACCGGGAGCTGAGTATTAGAGTTACTGGCCACATAGGTCACGGTAAAGTCATTGACCACGAATGCGTTTACCAACACCAGAAACGCACCCATCACGCAGATAAACAACACCCAGGCAAATGGCCGTGCAGAGGCCATCATCCGTACATCACCGCGCGCTACGCCCCACAGAGGATAGACCGAGAGCAGCAATGCAACGCCAAGTGCAAGACACAGAAGCCCATTGCCAATTTCAGGCATCATGACGTTTTATCCTTATAAACACTTTCCGGGCGACGGTGATTTTCCTGCATCGCTTTTTCGACTTCCGGCGGGGTGTAATTCTCATCATGTTTGGCGAGGACCTCTTTTGCCTGCACATGATTCCCCTCTTCCAGTTCACCCTGCACAACGACCCCCTGCCCTTCACGGAACAGATCCGGCAGGATACCTTCATACGTCACATCGACTACGCCCTCGGCGTCATAGATGCTGAAATTCACCTTCAGGGATTGCGGGTCGCGTTTAACGCTGCCAGGCATAACCATGCCCCCCACACGCAGACGTTGACCGACTTCAGGCATCTTCTGGGTTTCACGCTTACCATAGAGTATTTCGCCCGGCGTATAGAACAGGTCGATATTGGAACGCAGCGCGTAGAGCACCAGCGTGATGGTTAATGCCAGACCCGCAAGCACCGCACAGGCAATCCAGAGTCGATTTTTACGTCGAATATTCACGCCGCCTCCCGTTGCGTTTGTGCCGCGCGCATACGGGCTTCTCTTGCCCGTTGCTGTGCTACACCGCGTAATATCGTCCGATGCTGTAACGCAGAGTGCAGCACCAGTACAATCATAGGGACAACGCTCATAGCCACAGCCAACCAGACATACAAGGCGTAACCGCCCATCGCGAAAAAATCACTCCATGATGCAAATGCAGGGGTCATTGGCGGCCTCTTTTTAAGATCAGTTCGCTCACCCACGGGCGGCGTTTTTCCATCAACAAAATCAGATTACGCATGCGCATCAGCGTCAGCGTGATAAACAGCAACAGATAGCCGACGATTGCCAGACGCAACGGCGTGCGCATCGCCGGATCAATACTTTGCTGCATACGGGTCGATCCCTGATGCAACGTATTCCACCACTCTACCGAGTAATGAATAATCGGTAAGTTAACAACGCCAATCAGCACCAGAATACCGGCAGCACGCCCCGCCACACGGCGGTCATCAAATGCGTGCCACAGTGCGATAGCGCCTACGTAGAGAAACAGCAACACCAGTTCAGAAGTGAGTCGGGCATCCCATACCCACCAGGTTCCCCACATTGGTTTACCCCATGCCGACCCGGTCACCAGTGCGATAAAGGTAAACACTGCGCCAACAGGGGCCATCGCGGCTAAAGCCAGATTGGCCATTTTCATCTGCCAGACCAGGCCGATAAACGCCGCAACCGCCATCGAGGCATAAATCCCCATCGACCAGATTGCCGCCGGGACGTGCAGATAGATAATGCGATAGCTCTGCCCCTGCTGATAATCCGAAGGTGCAAAACCAAATCCCCAGATCCAACCCGTTGCCAGTATCACTACACTGGCAATCGCCAGCCACGGGATAAACCAGCCACAGATCTGATAGAGCCGTGGGGGCATCGCCAGTTGATGAAGTATTTTCCACATAGTTCAGTCACCAGACTCAAGCAAAACAAATGAAACTGCCGTTGTCCCTGATGGCGGAAAATCGCCTGATCAGGCACGCTAAAATAAAAATCGTGCTACTGCACACTGATGCGTAACGCAGCCGCCGTCGCAAAAGGACTTAACGTCGCGCTCCCCACCAACAGTGCGCCCAGAATCGCCATGTACCCTTCAACGGGTAAGTGCATAGAGGCCGCATCCATCGCAGCGGTCGCAAAAATCAGCAGCGGGATGGTTAGCGGCAGTACCAACACGCTTAACAACACACCGCCACGCTTCAGACCAACCGTTAATCCAACGCCTGGCGCACCGAGAAAACCCAGCGTCGGCGTACCGAGCAACAGCGTCAGCGCCATAATCTGCCAACCGTACATATCCATTCCCAACAGCAACGCCACCAGCGGCGAGAGGATAAGCAACGGCAGGCCGGTCACGACCCAGTGTGCCATTACCTTCGCCAGCACCACCGCCGGTAGCGGCAATGGCAGTAACATCAGCTGTTCGAGGCTGCCGTCCTGAAGGTCATCGCGAAACAGGCGCTCCAGCGCCAGTAATGATGCCAGCAGTGCTGCAACCCAGATAATACCCGGCGCAATTCGCGCCAGCAGTTGTGGTTCCGGGCCAATGCTTAGCGGGAATAACGTAATCACAATCAGGAAGAACCATAACGGATTGGCAATCTCCGCACTATGACGGAACGCAACCCGCAGTTCTAAACGGAAAATTCGCCACATCATTGCGCAGCCCTCTCGCTGGTCAGCGCAATACGCCGCACTTTATTGGTCTCTACATTCAGAGGCTGATGAGTCGTGAGAATAACAATACCGCCCTGCTCCGTATGTTGTGCCATACGCTGAGTCAGGCGTTCAACGCCATTGACATCAATCGCAGTGAACGGTTCGTCCAGGATCCAGAGCCGGGCGCGGGTCAGCCACAGACGAGCCAATGCCACACGGCGTTGTTGTCCGGCAGAGAGTTGATTAACTGGAATGTCTTCATATCCGGCGAGCCCGGCCTGTGCCAGAGCGGCCAGGCACTGAGCAATATCGCCATCATGGTGGAAGAAACGCAGATTCTCCAACGCCGAAAGCCGGGTTTTAATTCCCGGCTGATGTCCGATCCAAAGCAGTTCCTGATGGTAACTGTCCCGCACTTGATGCAGTGGTTGCCCTTGCCAGCAAACCTCTCCGGCATCAGGGCGAGCCAGACCAGTAAGTAAGCGCAGCAAAGTGGTTTTCCCTGCGCCGTTACTCCCGGTAATTTGCACCCATTCACCCGCGGTTACGCGAAATGACAGCTCACTAAACAGTATTCTGTCATCCCGCTCACAGAGCAGTTCCCTGGCTTCAAGCATTTGCACGCATCAACATCCTGTTAGAATCCCGGTTTAACTTCACGCATATCGGGGAGTTTGTGCGCTATCCCTTTATGGCAGTCGATACAGGTTTGTCCTTCTTTCACGGCCTGGTCATGCATTTTAGCCGCAACACCTTTCTGGGCGGTTAAATCCATAAACTCGAAGTTATGACAGTTACGACACTCCTGCGAGTTATTGTCTTTCATACGCCGCCACTCATTTTGCGCCATTATCAGACGGTGGTCTTCAAATTTTTGCGGTGTGTCTATCAACCCCAACGCTTTCGCATACAGCTCTTTGCTGGCTTTAATCTTACGAATCATTTTCGGGCCCCACTCATGCGGGACGTGGCAATCAGGGCAGGTCGCACGTACACCACTACGGTTGTTGTAGTGTACGGTTTCCATGTATTCCTGATAGACAGTGTTGCGCATTTCGTGACAGCTGATACAGAATTCTTCAGTGTTGGCCTTTTCCATACCGGTGTTAAAACCGCCCCAGAAAATAATGCCGCCCACAAAGCCGATTAACAACAGCGTGCCGAGCGCCAGACGGCTGGGGCGACGCCACCATTGCCAGACGCGCTTAATCCAGCCTGGTTTACGGTTAGAATTTTCCATAATGACCTCTTATTTCCCGTAACCTTTCGAGGGGGTGAAGGTATTTTCGACAATCGGAGCAGCATCAGCCTGCGGGACATGACACTGCAGGCAGAAATAGCGACGCGGCGCCACTTCCGCCAGCACTTTGCCATTGCTGTCCATAAAGTGCGTCGGGCTGATGCGCGGCGCGCCGGTTGTCCGATAGCTTTCCACGCCATGGCACTGCAGGCAGCGGTTGGTGTTAGTTGTAACCTGGTAACCATCAACGCTGTGCGGAACCATCGGTGGTTGGTTAACGTAGTTCAGCGGCATACGCTCCTGCTCTTTCGGCATGCGAATCGCCCCTTCCTGCGTCCCCGAAACTTCCGGTGACTGGCTCAGATCCACTCCGTTTGCAGCCCAAACTGCCCCACTGACTACCAGGGCCAGCGCTGCCGTCATTTGACTCAGCGCTTTAATCAGGTCATGGCTTTTCATGATTTCGCTCCCGAACTCCATCGTGTTGTTATTGTAAAAACATCCTCAGAACAGACATCCACACAGCGACCGCAGGCCATGCAATCGCGACTGGTCACCTGCACCGGGCTTTGCTCATCCAGCACCGGGGCACGTAGCACATGCGGTTCCGGGCAAACATGAAAACAATCCATACAGCGGTTACATCTCTCGCGTTCTTTCGCCGAAACGGTTAACGCCCCTTTACTTCCCAGCACGCTATACAGTGCGCCAAGTGGGCAAAGGTGCCCGCACCAGCCATGTTCAACGACCAGTAAATCAAATAAAAACAGTGCAATAATCAGCAGTATGCCGCTACCGAACCCCATCACCAGGCCACGTCCCAGCAGAGAAACCGGGTTTATCCATTCCCACAGCAACGTGCCTGTTACAGCAGAGCCCAGCAAAATGACAACCAGCAGGACGTAGCGTATATAGCGCGGAATTGTCGCAGACTGATTCAACTCAAACCTTCTGCGTAACCAGCTCGCAAAGTCGGTTACAGGATTCATCGGACAGACCCAACTACAAAACAATCGCTTGCCCGCAAGGGCATACAGCACCGTAATGATGGCCGCGCCCGTTAACGCCACCGTCGCAGGCAAATGCCCACTGGCCAGACTTTGCAGCGTAATGAGTGGATCGGTTAACGGAATGGTATCCAGCAACAGGCTGCTGCTGTAATTACCATGCAGGATCCACACACCGAGCCACGGGCCGCTGAGAAACATCGCCAACACCAGAAACTGGCTTAAACGACGCAACACCAGCCAACGATGACTCTGCCACCAGCCTTTTTTCGCCCGCGCTTCACGGCCTGCATCACGTTTACGATTTGCCATTTTGCCCCTCCAGCCAACCGAAGCGGTAATGGTGTCCCAACTCCCCTTTTGCCAGCGACAACGGCAGCACTTTTATGGCCGGTTGCTCCAGCACGCAGACCTTTTCGCATTTACCGCATCCGGTACAGGCATCGCTATGAACGGTAGGAATAAACCGCGCATGTTTACCGGTACGCATATTGCGATCGAGCTCCAGGGTGATGGCCTCGTCAATTTTCGGGCACTCGCGATAGCAGACGTCGCAGCGCAATCCCTGATAATTGAGGCAGTTCTCGTGATCCAGCAGCACCGCCAACCCCATGCGTGAATCGTCGATCGATTCAATTTCCCGATCCAACGCTCCGCTTGGACAAACTTTGGCGCACGGGATGTCCTCACACATTTCGCAGGGAATATCGCGGGCAATAAAATACGGCGTCCCCGCCGCCAACCCGGAGGCCAGAGTCGCCAGTTTCAGCGTGTCATAAGGGCAAGCCTGAACGCACTGCCCGCAGCGTACGCAAGCGCTGGCAAATGCGTCCTCACTCAATGCCCCAGGCGGGCGTAACCGCACGCCGGTTGCACGTGCGGTTTGTTGTTGCAACCCCAGCGCCACGCCAACAACTGCCAGTCCGCCAGCTGCGCGAACCATATCGCGCAGAAAGCGGCGGCGGCCATTTTGGGGTTTTGCTGACCGGGACATAGCGACTTACACCTTCGCCAGTTTCACAGCGCACTTCTTGAAATCCGTTTCTTTAGAAAGCGGATCCGTCGCATCCAGCGTCAGGTTGTTCACCAGCTGTGCGGCGTCGAAGAACGGCATATACACCAGCCCCTGCGGTGGACGGTTACGCCCACGTGTTTCCACAATCGAAATGACTTCACCACGGCGGGAGACCACTTTGACTTTATCGCCACGACGCAAATCGCGTGCTTTCGCGTCCAGCGGATGGATAAACAGCACGGCTTCCGGGAAGGCACGGTGCAGTTCAGGCACGCGACGCGTCATACTGCCGGTGTGCCAGTGTTCCAGTACACGTCCGGTGGAGAGCCACAGGTCATACTCTTTATCCGGCGCTTCTGCCGCCGGTTCAAATGGCAGTGCGAAAATCACCGCTTTACCGTCCGGCTTGCCGTAGAACTTGTAACTTTCTCCAGCCTTCACGTACGGATCGTTACCTTCGCTGTAGCGCCACTGGGTCTCTTTACCTTCAACTACCGGCCAGCGTAACCCGCGCGCTTTGTGGTAATCATCGAACGGTGCAAGATCGTGTCCATGACCGCGACCAAACCATGCATACTCTTCGAACAGCCCTTTTTGCAGGTAGAAACCCAGCTCGCGGGACTCATCGTTAAGCTGATCATCAGCCAGTTCGCTAACCGGGTATTTCGTCACCGCAGGCGTTGCAAACAGCACGTCATACAGAGTTTTGCCACGCAGTTCTGGTTTCTGCGCCAACAGTTCTTCCGGCCAGACCTCTTCTGTTTTGAAACGACGGGCAAACTGCACCAGTTGCCACAAATCCGATTTTGCTTCGCCCGGCGCTTTAATCTGCTGACGCCAGAATTGAGTACGACGCTCAGCGTTACCGTAGGCCCCTTCTTTTTCCACCCACATCGCTGTCGGCAGGATCAGGTCGGCCGCCAGGGCACTGACCGTCGGGTACGGATCGGAAACGATGATAAAGTTGCGCGGATCGCGCCAGCCAGGCATACGCTCTTCGTTAATATTCGGTCCGGCCTGCATGTTGTTGTTACACATCACCCAGTAAACATTGAGCTTGCCATCCTTCAGCGCACGATCCTGCGCTACCGCATGTAAACCCACTTTCGCCGGAATAGTACCGGTTGGGATCTGCCAGTGTTTTTCGCAGATATCACGGTGTTTTTCGTTAGTCACCACCATGTCCGCAGGCAGGCGATGGGAGAACGTCCCTACTTCACGCGCGGTACCACAAGCGGAAGGCTGGCCAGTCAGAGAGAACGGACCACAGCCAGGCTGGGAGATCTTGCCGGTCAACAGGTGCAGGTTGTAGACCAGGTTGTTGGCCCACACGCCGCGTGTGTGTTGGTTAAAGCCCATCGTCCAGTAGGAGATGACTTTCTTATTCGGATCGGCATACAGCTGCGCCAGTTGTTCCAGTTGATCTTTCGGAACGCCGGTCATTTCTGCGGTTTTATCCAGCGTATATTCCGCAACAAACGCTTTGTATTCTTCAAAGCTGATCGGTTCGGATGCATCAGAACCTGGGTTTTTCGCCGCTTTCTCCAACGGATGCGTCGGACGTAAACCGTAGCCGATATCCGTCGCACCTTTGCGCAGGTTAACGTGCTTGCTGAAGAAATCCTGGTTTATCGCATTGTTTTGAATGATGTAATTTGCGATGTAGTTGAGGATCACCAGGTCGCTTTGCGGCGTAAAGACGATGCCGTTATCGGCCAGTTCAAAGCTACGATGCTGGAAGGTAGAGAGAACCGCCACATTGACATTAGGATCGGACAGGCGACGGTTGGTGATGCGTGACCACAGAATTGGGTGCATCTCCGCCATATTGGCGCCCCACAGAACAAAAGCATCCGCATGCTCAATATCGTCATAGCAACCCATCGGTTCATCCATACCAAAGGTACGCATAAAACCGACTACCGCTGATGCCATGCAGTGACGTGCGTTCGGGTCAATGTTGTTTGAACGGAAACCCGCTTTGAACAGCTTCGCCGCCGCATAACCTTCCCAGATGGTCCACTGACCGGAGCCAAACATGCCGATGGCATCTGGCCCTTTTTCTTTCAGGGACGTTTTGAATTTCTCTTCCATCACGTCGAAGGCCTGGTCCCAGCTAATTGGGGTGAATTCGCCTTCTTTGTGATATTTGCCATCCTTCATGCGTAGCATCGGCTGCGTTAAACGGTCTTTGCCGTACATGATTTTAGGCAGGAAGTAACCTTTAATGCAGTTAAGTCCACGGTTAACCGGCGCATCCGGATCGCCCTGGCATGCCACAACACGCCCTTGCTGGGTCCCTACCAATACGCCACAACCTGTACCGCAAAATCGGCACGGAGCTTTGTCCCATTTGATAGCTTCTTGCTGACCGACTACCGCGCGGGCTACGCCCGGCACGCTTAACCCGGCAGCCGCCGCAGCGGCCGCAACGGCGTTAGCTTTCATAAAGCTACGACGACTGAGTTTCATGGTGTTTCCTCACCTTGCTCATCCTGCTGGTGATAAACCAGCGACACCGCCAGTACGCCCGCAACGTTGCGTACCGACTCAATTGTTTTCATTAGCGTTTCACTTTGTTCAGCTTCTACCACCGCGATCAGTTGGCCGCTTTCCACATCACTGAGTGCAACTTCACAACCTGGAAATGTACTCAACTGCGTGGCGATATCGCTGATATGCTGACTTTTGGCCTGAACGACCAGGCTGCAGACCTGCCAGTTAGTGTCCATGGTTGTACTCCGCGTTAATGGCTGAAACCGGACAGGTAGCGACGCACGCTCCACATCCGTTACAGCCCTGATTGTCGAGCTGTGGCTGGTAAATACCAGACAGCGTGGGGCGAAAGGTAATGGCCATGGGTTCACAACTATCCTGACAGCGATGGCACTCAACAGACTGATTTGCGAGGCAGTTTTCACCGATCGTAAAGTTCAGTTCCCATGCCCTGGTGTGGCGCGGAAGAAAAAGTGATTCGGGACAGGCTTGTGCGCAGGCGTAACAAAAGCTGCATTCGCCGTGTTTGAAATTTACGCTCGGATACCCACCCTGGCCTCGCTGCAGGATGTCGGTTTCACACGCCTGGATGCAGGCGTCACAACGGAGGCAATGGGCCAGAAAGTGAGATTCTTCCTTGCTCCACGGCGGACGGATCCCAATGCCAGCGTTACGCCAGTTGCCTGTCAACATGCCTCGACGGGATAAATCAACCATGACATTGTCCTTCCATAATGACGCTCTCCCTGAGCGGGTTGAACGACAATAAAAACCGCACTATTTATGAGTAGTTATTTTTAACAGTAAGATATTTCAGGATGTGTTAGAGGTGCATACCCCAATCGGGGTAAATGCTGTTGCCGGATCAAAAGAGTGTGGGGTTGGTGGAAAAAAACGCGCTTTTGCTCACATTTCAATTAGTTATATACTAAATTATATAACGAACACCGCAAAAAGAGAATTATCTTATTTATGAGATAATTCTTAGGATATATCACCATATTAATAACAAACACTCAGCCAATACACTTAAAATATAAGTAAATTTAGATTAATAGATGATGTGAATATGCTAACCTGCCACAGATACGTTCAGAAGACAGAAGAAAGGAAAAACTGTGAACAATAAGATGAAGACTATTGTCCCTGCCGTCCTGTTAGCTGCCGTTGCCAGCACCTCTGTGTGGGCTGCAAACAACGATGCCAACACTCAACCACTGGAAAAAACAGCGCCTTATCCTAAAGCCGACAAAGGTATGAAGCGCCAGGTTATCCAGCTCGCTCCTGAGAAAGATGAATCTACTCTAAAAGTGGAACTGCTGATCGGACAAACGCTGGAAGTTGACTGCAACAGGCATCGCCTTGGTGGAGAGCTGGAAAGCAAAACTCTGGAAGGTTGGGGATACGACTACTATGTTTTTGACAAAGTCAGCTCCCCGGTCTCGACCATGATGGCCTGCCCGGACGGCAAAAAAGAGAAAAAATTCATCACAGCTTATCTGGGTGATGACGGTATGGTGCGTTACAACAGCAAATTGCCGATTGTGGTCTACACTCCGGAAAACGTAGAAGTGAAATACCGAATCTGGAAAGCGGAAGAGAAGATTCAGGACGCAGTCGCGCGATAAGTGAGAATGTGCCGGATAGCGGCGTACCGCCTTATCCGGCCTACAAACGCACGAAGTAGGCCGGATAAGCGCAGTGCCATCCGGCATTTTCTTTACAGTGCGATATCTGCGACAGCTTTCTGCTCAGGTTGCGGTTGTGCCTGAGGTTTAAGCTGCGGTTTCGGTGCTTCATCAGCGACCTGCGGTTTATCGTACTTCAGACCCAAAACTTCACTGGTATATTGCAGCTCTTGTTCTGTGGCCTCAACGTTACCGTTCAGCTTCGTGCCATAGGACGGGATAATTGTTTTCAGTTTCGCCTGCCATTCCGGGCTGGCAACTTTATCTTTAAACACTTTTTCCATCAGATGCAGCATGATCGGTGCAGCGGTTGACGCCCCTGGCGATGCGCCCAGCAGTGCAGCAATTGTTCCTTCTTTGTCACTGACCACTTCAGTTCCCAGACGCAGAACGCCGCCCTTTTCTTCATCACTTTTGATGATCTGCACACGCTGACCTGCCTGCCACAAACGCCAGTCTTCTTTTTTCGCCTGCGGATAGTACTCCTGCAGTGCAGCAAAACGGTCGTCGTCGCTGAGCATGACCTGGCTTACCAGATATTTCACCAGATCGAAGTTATCCAGCCCTACATTCACCATCGGCATAAAGTTTGACGTGGTGGTAGAGCTGAGCAGATCCCATAAGGAACCATTTTTCAGGAACTTGGTAGAGAACGTCGCAAATGGTCCAAACAGTACCACGCGCTTGCCATCCAGAATGCGGGTATCAATATGCGGTACGGACATCGGCGGTGCACCAACGGACGCCTGACCGTAGACTTTCGCCAGGTGACGATTGACCACGTCCGGGTTTTCCGCCACCAGGAACTGACCACCAACCGGGAATCCGGCATAGCCTTTCGCTTCCGGGATATCGGTTTCCTGCAGCAGTTTCAACGCAGCGCCACCAGCACCAATAAAGACAAACTTCGCCTTGATGTCGTGTTCCGCTTCGCTGTTTTTCAGATCGGCAACCGTGACGGTCCAGCTATTATCCGCGTTACGCTTAAACCCACGCACTTCGGTGCTCAGCTGCAAAGCAAAATTAGGTTTTTTCTGCAACGATGCAATCAGCTGGCGCGTAATTTCGCCGTAGTTTACGTCAGTACCAATCTCAGTACGCGTTGCCGCAACTTTCTGTTTTGGATCGCGACCTTCCATGACCAGCGGCGCCCACTCTTTAATTTGCGCGTGATCTTCGGAGTAACGCATGCCACGGAACAACGTACTCTGCTGCAGTGCGGTATAACGGGCACGCAGGAAATTCACGTTCTCGTCGCCCCAGACAAAGCTCATATGTGGCACGGTGGTGATAAACGAGCGGGGTTCATGCATCACGCCATTGTTGACCTGATACGCCCAGAACTGGCGGGAAATCTGGAAGGCTTCGTTAATTTCGACTGCCTTTTCAATGCTGACACTACCGTCGGCTTTTTTAGGCGTGTAATTCAGTTCCATGAGTGCAGAGTGTCCCGTTCCGGCATTGTTCCAGCCGTTCGAACTCTCCTGAGCAACGCCATCCAGTCGCTCAACCATGGTCATTGACCATTGTGGCTCCAGCTCCTGTAAATAGGTTCCCAGTGTGGCGCTCATAATGCCGCCGCCAATCAACAGCACATCCGTTTCCTGCTCTTCAGTCGCTTTCGCTTTTGCCGCCATAGAGACAACGTTCAGTCCTACGGCCAGGGTGAAGAGCATGGCAGTCACTTTTTTCATAATGTTAATGCCTTACTTTTAGTATCGCTTTTTAGCTTTTATTGCAGGTGAAAATCGAGCGGTACCAACGGTAACACTTAAGTAAAAATAATTAAATAATGTTTATAAATTATATTTAAATTTTAAAAATGTTATTAATAAGTTGATTCTTTATAGGGTTATTGACAATCATTTCTGGAAACCCGCCCACCAGACGGGTACTATGCTGCGCTTTGCTATTCACCGCACGGATGCTTGTCGGTCTGCTGTATCAGGCCATTTACGACCTGAGAGTAAATATGTCTGCGCTCCATCCCTCCCCTGCCGCGACGGCAGATCATTCCGTTGGAACCGTATTGCGTAAGCCCCATTTACTGGTGCGCGAAATGTTGGCGGGCGTGGTTACCGCCCTTGCACTGATCCCGGAAGTAATCTCCTTTTCCGTTATCGCTGGCGTTGATCCGAAAGTCAGTCTGATTGCCTCCGTTGTACTGTGCCTGGCAATGTCCTTTCTGGGGGGGCGCCCGGCAATGGTTACCGCCGCTGCGGGGTCTGTAGCTCTGGTTATTGGCCCAATGGTGCACCTACACGGCGTGCAGTACATTCTGCCAGCGGTCGTGCTGGCCGGACTTATCCAGATCCTGTTTGGCGTATTAGGCATGGCACGCCTGATGCGTTTTATCCCCGCGGCCGTCATGACGGGCTTTGTCAACGCGCTGGGCATTTTGATTTTCTTTGCTCAGGTCCCGCACTTCTGGGGAAAAAGCCCGTTAATCTGGGGATTGTTTATCCTGACGCTGCTGATCGTACTGTGGCTACCGCGATTCATTAAAAATATTCCCGCACCATTGGTTGCCATTGTCTTGTTGACGGTATTCACCGTGACCAGTGGACAACTGTTGCCTACCGTCGGTGACGAAGGTTCAATGCGCGGTGGACTACCTGGTTTAACCCAATTGCTGGTACCACTTAACGGGCAAACTTTTGCCATTATCTGGCCCTGCGCGTTAAGCATCGCCTTTGTCGGTTTGATGGAGTCGTTGTTAACCGCAAGACTGGTTGACGATCTGACGGTCACGCCATCGAATAAAAACCGTGAAAGTGCGGGACTGGGGATCGCTAATATTCTGGCCGGGTTTTATGGCGGCATTGCCGGATGCGCGATGATTGGCCAAACGATCGTCAACGTTGAGATGGGCAAAGGACGCAGTCGACTCTCAACGTTGGCCGCCGGATTAGTATTACTGCTGCTGGTCACCGCATTAAGTGAAGTAATGGCGAAAATACCCATGTCGGTACTGGCCGGCATTATGGTGATTGTGGCGGTGAAAACGTTCAGTTGGCACAGTATCACTCCCGCCGCGCTGGTGAAAATGCCAGTCACTGAAACGCTGGTAATGTTGATTACCGTTGCCGCGACGGTTTCTACCGGCAACCTGGCGATTGGCGTGGTTGCCGGAGTGATGATGATGCTGGTTCTGCCGCGTATCGTCAGATGCAAACAAGTGGTTACATCAGAAACAGCGTCGCCAGACCAAGAAAAATAAAGAATCCGCCGGTGTCGGTAATAGCGGTGATCATAACGCTTGAGCCGACAGCCGGGTCGCGCCCGAGTTTCACCATCGTCATCGGAATGATTACCCCCATCAATGCCGCCATCAGCAGGTTAAGCATCATCGCCAGGGTCATAACGCCACCAAGCGCCATATCATCATACAGCCACCAGGTAATCCCCCCCATAATCCCGCCCCAGACGAGGCCGTTGATCAACGCCACGCCCATCTCACGCAGGATCAGGAACGTCAAGTTACCGGGCTGAATATTTTGCAGCGCCAGCGCGCGGACGATCATGGTGATGGTTTGATTGCCGGTATTACCGCCGATTCCCGCCACGATAGGCATCAACGAAGCCAGCGCCACCAGTTGTGAAATCGTGTGTTCAAAACCGTCGATGACTCGTGAGGCGATGAATGCCGTGCAGAGGTTAATCGCCAGCCATGCCCAACGGGTTTTTACTGCTTTAGTGACCGGGGCGAACACATCCTCTTCGGCGCTTAACCCCCCCATCCGGCGCAGATCGGTGTCGGTTTCTTCATATACCACATCGACGATCTCATCGATGGTCAAACGGCCCATCAGCTTACCTGATGGATCCACCACCGCCGCACTGACCAGGTTGTCACGTTCAAACGTTCGTGCCGCGTTTTCTGCGATATCCTCCGGAGCGAAGGTGAGCGGATCGTCTTCCATCACCTCGCTGACTTTGCGCTGCACATCATTAAGCAAAATACAGGTCAACGTCAGTTCGCCTACGAGGACTTTATTGCGATCGGTCACGAAGAGTTTATCGGTGTTTTCCGGCATTTTCCCCAACCGTCGCAGATAGCGCTGTACCACTTCCAGCGTCACGTCCGGGCGCACGGTGATGACTTCGAACTCCATAATCGCGCCGACGCGATTCTTCTCGTAGTGCATCACCTGGCGCACACGCGCCCGCTCCTCTGCCGGCAGCGATGCCAGCAGTCGGCCTGTCAGGTTGCGTGGCAAATGCTGCACCAGATAAATCTGTTCATCGATATCGAGATATTGCAACGCGTCCAGCAACTCGCGGTCGGTCATCTCATCGATCAGATCGTCCCAGACGTTTTCTGACGCCTCAAGCAGCACATTTCCGCGTTTTTCACTTTCGACCAGTCGCCACAGGGCATGACGTTCTTCAGAGGGTAACGCTTCGAGGGTATCGGCCAAATCGGGCGGTGGCAGGTGGGCCACCAGCGCCCCTACCTCAGCAATATCGTCGGCTAATGTACCGACGTCATATTGCTCAGCCAGGGTAAGCTTGCCCAACAGTGTAGAAATAATGGCTTTATCAGTGGTCAGCAGCCAGATCAGACGCGCACGTTCTTCATCACGCAGCCTGGCGCTGTTTTTATTTATTACAGACATTAATCATAAATCCATGATTTGAAATATCGTTAATCATGATGCTGAATTATGTAAATAACAATAAACTGAGCCGCCGGTTGGATAAAAAAACGGCGGATGAGAGTGTTAACCGTAGGCCGGTAGCTCCTTATCCGGCCTATGGGATCAGGCTGTACGGGCTACTGCATCACGCGATGCGGCGTCGCGTTCATCACCCATTAACTCGGTAAGCTGCCCGTTGCGCATCTCCAGCAGACGATCGGCATGAATAAAGTAATGATCGTCATGGCTGATGGCGAAAATGGTTTTGCCCATTTCTTGCATTAATGGCAACAGCACCTGATAAAATTCACGGCGGAAGTGCGGATCCTGATCGGCAGCCCATTCATCCAGCAGAATAATGTCGCGCTCCTCCGCTAATGCCAGTAGCAGCGCCACACGTTTTTTCTGCCCTTTAGACAGCTTCAGATTGAGGATGCGACCATCATTCAATTCCAGCTTGTGCGCCATCTTCAGATGATCCAACCACTTCGCCACCAGTTGCGGATTTGCGTCTCTCCCTTCAGGGCCCAACAGTTTGTCGAACAACCAGACGTCGGTGAACACCGCCGAGAATAGCTTGCGATAATCTTCTGGTTTTTCAATCGCTACCGCCTTGCCATCCAGTAAAATCTCACCAGACTGCGGCTGGTACAATCCGGTAAGCAGCATCGCCAGCGTAGATTTTCCGCTGCCGTTGCCGCCAATCAGGAAGAGCAGTTCGCCACGATGGATGGTCAGATTAATCGGCCCAACGGAGAACGCATTATCCTGATAGTGAAATACCACATTGCGCAGTTCCAGCGTTTGCCAGTTCGGAAACGCGGTTGGTCGCGGAAACTCTGCCTTGAATGGTGCCAGTGAGAACTTATTCAGTTTGTTGAAAGCCACCTGCGCGGTGAGCAATGTGGGCAGCGCGCCGACGGCAGAGAGTAACGGCGTACGCAGGAACAGCAGCGTCAGCGAATAGGTCGCCGCCACTGCGGTATCTGCCCAGCCCAGACTATTAGCCATCCAGAACACCAGGCCAATAGCGCCCAGCATCATAATGTTGGACCAGTTGACTGCGCTCAGGTGGAAGGTATCGGCACGGATAATATGATGGCGATACTCTTTGGCATCCGGGACGTACAACTGGTTAAAGATATGCTCGGCACGTTCACGGTTGAGCGTCAGTTCTTTGCGCCCTTCCAGCACCGTCTGATAATCGTTATACAACTTGTCTTCTGTTTCACGCAGGGTAGCCATATGTTTGTACACCCGCGCCACCAGTACAAATCCGCCCCAGATAGTGATCGCCATCCAGATTGCCGTTACCAGCAGCATTTTGGTCGACAGCATCGCCAGATACGCCGCCGATCCTATGGTCAAAATAATTCCCTGTACCAGCTCAGGCAGACGGACGAAAGCGATGGTAATGTTGCGGATATCACTGGTCAAACCGGCCAGTAATGAGGCGCTACCAAGCTGCTCGATGCGCTCAACGTGGGTATCCAGTATACGTTTGATAAATTCGCTACGCAGGCGGTAGACAAAGTGGTGGCCCAGCGTGGTCAGCGCCAGCTGTGAGCCAAGCGTGACGACCATAAGTAACAGCAGCAGGCCGAGAAACTCCGGCAGCACCATCAGCGTGGTGTCGACCGTCTCAATCAGGCGCTGATTTATAAACGCAATCAGCCCAATTCCCAGCGCAGCGCTGGCAAGGCTGAGCGCCATTACGCTGATAAATGGCCAGCGATACTGCCGCCAGACAAGAAGTAAAAGTTCCATGTGTACAACCCGGACAAGTAATAACAGCCCGCAGTTTAAACATCTCAACGCTTACAGCAATAATAATTCTTATTTTTATTCCGCTTTACCCGCCTGGCGAAATGTCAGATTGTAACGACAGTCGGCCGTCAACGGATGATACCCCGTCTTAAGCGGCTGGATACCATGGTAAAACAGACGCGATTTCCCTCCCCATACCACCACATCACCATGTTCCAGCAGCAAACGTTTTAACGGATCATTACGCTGCAAACCACCAAACTGAAAGATCGCCGGTAAACCCAGCGACACAGATACAATAGGCGCTCGCAGATCGGGTTCATCTTTATCCTGATGTAACGACAGTTTTGCCCCGGGGTTATAGCGGTTAATCAAGCAGGCATCCGGGTGAAAGTCAGGATAGCCTGCGGCAATTGCTGCCTGTTGACACAGGTCGACAAAAACGTCCGGTAATGGCGGCCAGCCTGCGCCAGTCAGCGGATCAACTGGAGAATAAAGGTAACCGTGCTGATCCGTCGTCCAGCCCAGATGACCACAGTTGGTCATCGCCACCGACATCGTATAACCGCCGGGCGTAACCATCTGGCGAAAAGGCGACAAGGTGGCGACGGATGAGATCGCCTGTAGTAAGGAAGGTGCGGCGTCAAACGCAAAACGTCGCAAAATTACCGCACCGGATGCCAGTGGCTCTTGCCAGGGTTTCGCATCTGCAAAGAGATCGAGCATTATGTTTCCTCGCCGGTAGTTTCACGTTGCAGGAGTTGTGCCTTACGCGCAACGCCCCAACGATATCCCGAAAGCGCACCATCACCGCGGATCACCCGATGACACGGGATCACAATCGCCAGCTTATTCGCCCCGCAGGCGCTGGCCACCGCGCGAACAGCCTTCGGTTTGCCGATTGCGCTGGCCAGTTGCTGATAGCTAACCGTCTCACCACAGGGAATAGCACGTAGCGCCTGCCACACCTGCTGCTGGAATGCGGTTCCCCGGATATCCAGTGGTAAGGACAGTGGCCTGTTGCGCGTGTTAATCACGGCAATCACCTCACGCACATGCAGTTGGAATTGCACATCTGCAGGTTCGTCAAGCGCGGTGGGAAACAGTTCACGGAGCTCCGCTATCAACGTTGCATCGTCATCGCCAAGTAAAATCGCACAGATACCGCGTTCACTTTCCGCCACCAGGCAGCGACCCAGAGCACTGTCCGTAAGCGCGTAGCGCACAGATACGCTGTCGCCGCCTTTACGAAATTGTTTCGCCGTCATGCCCAGCGCCGCATCCGCTTTACGATAGTAGCTGCTGCTGTCGGGGAACCCGGCGTTAAGGATCGCCTGCGTTATCGGCTCCCCTTTCGCCAGCGCATCGCGCAGACGGCGAGCGCGCCAGGACTGCTGCCACGCTTTCGGGGTCATTCCTGTTGTCGCTTTGAACAGACGATGTAAATGGAACGGGCTCATCGCCACCTGTTGCGCTAATTCATCCAGCGTGAGGGGGGACTCTTGCTCTAAAAGCTGACAGGCGAGGGTAATCTTATCCAACCGATGTTGTTGCGCATTGTCTTTGTCCGGCTGACAGCGTTTACACGGCCGATACCCGGCAGCCAGTGCCTGCTGTGCATCCGCAAAGAAGCTGACGTTTTTGCGCAGCGCATGTTTCGCCCGGCAGGAGGGACGACAAAAAATACCGGTAGTTTGAACGGCAAAGACAAACTGACCGTCGGCGTCTGTGTCGCGATCCAACACAGACTGCCAGCGGTCATCATCAGTCAGGCGTAAGATATTTTTCATTTTGGACTCCTTGGTTAAGCATAGCGCTTAGGCTCAGTGTGTCCGCATTGCATGATACAAAAACCCGTATTCTTGCTTTTTAATTTTTGTCGCTGACCAGAAAGCTTTTAAACTGTGGCGACATCCAGGTTTTAAACTCATCGCCCTCTTTCACGATCATATAAACTGCCAGCCCTTCACGACGCACGACCTCTTTGGCTTTATCCGTTCCGAGAACCATCAGTCCGGTATCCCAGCCGTCGGCTTCAAGCGCCATCGGAGCAATTACCGTCACGGACACCAGATTGTGTTCGATCGGTCGACCGGATTGCGGATCGATAACATGTGACAGACGCTTGCCATCCAGTTCGTAATAATTACGGTAACTACCGGAAGTACTGATCCCGTGCCCGTTAATATCCACAATCGCCTGCACCGCGTTTTCGCGATCGGTTGGTTTCTGAATCGCCACACGCCACGGATGCCCCTCGGCGTTCATTCCCCGGCTGTTCAGCGCACCGCCCACGGAGACCAGATAACGAGCGATCCCCTCTTGTTCCATCAGGCGGGCCAGATGATCAGCGGCATAACCTTCTCCCACGGTGGAGAGATCAACGTACAATTCCGGCAAATCTTTTTGCAGGTAGTTCTGATGGGCCTCATTAACGACCTTCAGATGCGAAAGGCCAGTCTTCGCTTTTGCTGCATCAATTTGCGCCTGAGCAGGAATATGAACAGGTTGCTGATCCGGACCAAACCCCCACAGATTAACCAGCGGCCCAACGGTGATGTCCATAGCCCCATCCGTTTTTGCGCCGATACGTAACGCAGACGTTACAATATCCGCCAACGCGTCATTTACCGGCCATGGTGACAGGCTTTTCGACAGGTTAAAGCGCATCAATGCAGAATCGTTTTTATAGGTAGAGAGAAGCTGATCGTCAGCATCAAGCTGAGTCTGGATCTTCGCCTGCAATTCCCCGGCGCGTTTGGCATCTATTCCCACCACACTGACCCGCCAGAAGGTTCCCATTGTTTTACCTTCCAGTACCGTGGCGGTCGGTGACGGGAGCTGAGCCGATTTCGGGGCCTCATCGCACCCGACAAAAAAGATCGTTGCAGCCAACAGGGCTACACGACAAAAATTCATATCCATACGTGATTATCCTCATGCAAACGGGCGCAAGAGTACACCAAAAATAGTTGTTTGTACGTCAGAAAAACGGCATTAAAAAAGGGCCCGCAGGCCCTTTGACAGAGATAAATGCAGATTAGAACTGGTAAACCAGACCCAGTGCTACGATATCATCGGTAGCAATGCCTGCAGCCTGGGTGAACGCATTGTCATCCAGCAGGTTGATTTTGTAATCAACATAGGTAGACATGTTTTTGTTGAAGTAGTAAGTCGCGCCAACATCAACATATTTCACGATGTCCTGGTCACCGAAGTTAGTGAAGCCATTGCTGATGTCTTTACCTTTTGACTGCAGGTAAGCAACGGACGGACGCAGACCGAAATCAAACTGGTACTGAGCCACAACTTCAAAGTTTTGTGCTTTGTCTGCGAAGCCATAAGCAGCAGTCTGGTTGCTGCCATTAGAGGTACCGAAACGGGTAGCGTTGTAAGACTGGGAGTACTGTGCTGCCAGGTATACGTTGTTCGCATCGTATTTCAGGCCACCGGTATAAACCGTTGCACGATCGCCGTTGCCGTATACGCCAACAGCATTTTGGTCAGCAGTACGTTTAGAGGTAGTAATCGCACCACCGATACCGAAGCCAGCACCCAGATCATAAGTCAGTGATCCGCCGTAACCGTCGCCATTCTGAGTCAGCAGGCTACGACCACTTACGTTTTCACCGCTTACGCTACCATTTTTACCCTGGTACTGCAGAGCAAAGTTCAGACCATCAACCAGGCCGAAGAAATCAGTGTTACGGTAAGTCGCATAACCGTTACCACGCTGCTGCATGAAGTTATCAGCACCGTAGGTGTCGCCGCCAAATTCTGGCAGGACGTCAGTCCAGGACGTAACATCATAAGTCACGCCATAGTTACGACCATAATCGAAAGAACCTGCATCAGCGAATTTCAGACCTGCGAATGCCACACGCGTCCAGGCGTCGTTGCTGGCTTCACTCTGGTTACCCTGAATCTGGTATTCCCACTGGCCGTAACCGGTCAGTTGATCGTTAACCTGGGTTTCGCCTTTGAAGCCGATACGCATGTAAGTTTTATCACCATCATCACCTTTGTTATCGGAGAAATAGTGCAGACCATCGACTTTGCCGTACAGGTCTAATTTGTTGCCGTCTTTGTTGTAAATTTCAGCCGCATTTGCTGCGCCTGCCACCAGCAGAGCTGGTACCAGGAGGGACAGTACTTTAACTTTCATGTTATTAACCCTCTGTTATATGCCTTTATTGCTTTTTTATGCCACTGCATACTGATTAACGTTCATTAACCAGTCGGCAACTTCATTCTCCGCAAAAACACAGAATAATCCAACACGAATATGATACTAAAACTTTTAAGGTGTTTCATTTATCACCATAGATGTTTCAAAATATTAATATAAGGGAACTTTTTTAAATGTAAAAAACAGCCAAAATAAGCACGAATAATCAAGATTCATTACAAAATGCTTAAAAATCAAATAATTGAGTTAGATTTACTCATAGCACTGAATGACAAAACAAAATCTTCACTCGCAACTAAAATAGTTCCGCTATCATCATTAACTTTATTTATTACCGTCATTCATTCATGAATGTCTGTTTACCCCTATTTCAACCGAATGCTCTGCGTTCGGTTTTTTTTTACCCTTCTTTACACAAAACTTACCATCCTGTGCTAACTCTCCTAAACTATAACGATTATTAACCCTCTCATCTCGCATTCATCACGTATAAATCCATTAAATAATTTCTTGTTATTTAATGCTAAATTCTTAGGTCTTGCATTTATATTTGTACCTCACTCTGTACGCTGTACACCTTTACAGCGCTATGGCAGCAGCGAAATGCGCGGTAAAAAATGCTGTACTACGGGCGTTGCGTTAGTATGGCAATTCATACATTACCCTTTATACTGCCCCATCATCTTTAGCGTCGTTTTAACAGGTCATAAACACGAATGAGTCAGTCAGACACAACGGTTTCTACCCGATTCTCCCTGTTGCCGGGAAGTATTACCCGTTTCTTCTTATTACTGATCGTTGTGCTGTTGGTGATGATGGGCGTGATGGTCCAGAGTGCGGTTAACACCTGGTTAAAAGATAAAAGCTATCAGATAGTTGATATCACTCATGCTATCCATAAAAGGGTCGATACCTGGCGGTACGTAACCTGGCAGATCTATGACAACATTGCCGCCACAACCACCTCCTCTACCGCCGACGGGCTACAAGAGACTCGCCTTAAACAAGATGTTTACTATCTTGAAAAACCCCGCAGAAAGACCGAAGCGCTTATTTTCGGTTCACACGACAGCTCGACGCTGGAGATGACCCAGCGCATTTCGACCTATCTGGATACGCTGTGGGGAGCGGAGAATATTCCGTGGTCAATGTATTATCTGAATGGTCAGGACAATAGCCTGATCCTTATTTCAACGCTGCCGCTAAAAGATCTCTCTTCCGGCTTTAAAGAGTCAACGATAGGTAATATCGTCGATTCACGCCGTGCTGAAATGCTGCAGCAGGCCAACGCGCTGGACGAACGTGAAAGCTTCTCCTCCCTGCGCCGCCTGGCCTGGCAAAACGGACATTACTTCACGCTACGTACTACATTTAATCAGCCGGGGCATCTGGCAACCGTCGTCGCTTTTGATTTGCCAATTAATGATCTTATCCCACCAGGAATGCCGCTGGACAGCTTCCATCTGGAACCGGATGCCACCTCAACGGCCGAACATCTTAATGAAAAAGAATCACCTGACAGCGTCAGTATCAGCTTTAACAACAGTAAAATTGAGATCTCCTCTGCGCTGAACTCAACGGATATGCGACTTGTCTGGCAGGTACCGTTTGGTTCATTGCTCCTTGAATCTTTGCAAAGCATCCTGCTACCGCTATTACTGAATATCGCCCTGCTTGCCCTGGCGCTGTTTGGCTATACCACCTTTCGCCACCTCCCTGCCCGCTCGACCGACGTGGCGCCAAACCTTGCCGCCAATAATGAATTACGCGTTCTGCGGGCCATTAATGAAGAGATTGTTTCCCTGCTGCCTCTGGGTTTACTGGTACATGACCAGGAGGCGAACCGTACGGTCATCAGTAATAAAATTGCCGACCACCTGCTGCCGCATTTAAATCTGCAAAACATTACCAGCATGGCGGAACAGCATCAGGGCATGATTCAAGCCACTATTAATAATGAACTGTATGAAATCAGGCTGTTCCGCAGTCAGATTTCACCGCGTACACAGATCTTTATCATTCGTGACCAGGACAGAGAAATTCTGGTTAATAAAAAGCTGAAACAAGCACAGCGTCTGTATGAGAAAAACCAACAGGCCCGCGCTGCCTTTATGCAGAATATAGGCAGTGCTCTGAAAGAACCCGCCAGAATACTTGCCGTCAACGCTGCCGCGCTAAATACGCCTGACAGTCAGAAGCTGGCAAATCAGGCTGATATTCTGGTTCGTATGGTGGATGAAATCCAGTTGGCTAATATTCTGGAGAGCGACACCTGGAAAAGCGACCCAACGCTGTTTTCCATTCAGACGTTAATTGATGAAGTGGTCCCTGAAGTTCTGCCGGTGATTAAACGTAAAGGGCTACAGTTGCTAATCAAAAATCACCTCAGCGCCAGTGACGAGCGCCGTGGCGACCGCGATGCTTTGCGCCGCATTCTGATGCTGCTGATTCAGTATGCGGTAACCACTACCCAAATTGGTAAAATTACCCTCGAGGTTGACCAGGACGAGTCGGAAGCAGAACGTCTGACCTTCCGTATTCTGGATACTGGTGAAGGGATCACGTTAAATGAAATTGATAATCTGCATTTCCCGTTCATTAATGAAACGCAGAGCGATCGCTACGGTAAAGCAAATCCACTAACATTTTGGCTGTGCGATCAATTAGCCCGTAAACTGGGCGGACACCTGAATATTAAAGCACGGGAAGAA
Organism: Citrobacter sp. Marseille-Q5395; assembly: GCF_947057495.1. NCBI lineage: Bacteria > Pseudomonadati > Pseudomonadota > Gammaproteobacteria > Enterobacterales > Enterobacteriaceae > Citrobacter > Citrobacter sp. Marseille-Q5395. The sequence continues at coordinate 270,191 of NZ_CAMSEL010000007.1, forward strand.
CTTGGAACACGCTATATAGTCCATGTTAAAATGCCACTGCATGACCAGCATGCTGACATTGAAGAACGCCTGTTGGATGACGTCTGCGTGATGGTTGATGTCACCTCTAATGACGTACGTAGCATTGTGTTACGTCAGTTAGAAAACTGGGGAGCAACCTGCATCACGCCCGATGAACGGTTAAATAGTCAAGAATATGATCTCTTTTTAACTGATAATCCGTCTAATCTTACTGCCTCGGGCTTGCTTTTAAGCGATGATGAGTCTGGCGTGAGGAAAATTGGCCCTGGTCAGTTGCGCGTCAACTTTAATATGAGCAATGCGATGCAGGAAGCTGTCCTGGCGCTAATTGAAGAACAACTGGCGCAGGAAGAGATCCAACAACTCCCTCTCGGCGGAGATGAAAACGCCGAACTTCATGCCAGCGGTTACTATGCGCTCTTTGTGGACACAGTACCGGATGATGTTAAGAGGTTGTATACTGAGGCAGCAACCAGTGATTTCGCTGCGTTAGCTCAAACCGCCCATCGCCTGAAAGGCGTGTTTGCCATGCTTAATTTGGTACCCGGCAAGCAGTTATGTGAAGCGCTGGAACATCTTATTCAAGAGAAGGATGCTCCAGGTATAGAAAAGTATATCAGCGACATTGACAATTACGTCAAGAGCTTGCTGTAGCAAGGTAGCCCAATACATGAACACTATGAACGTAATTATTGCCGATGACCATCCGATTGTGCTGTTCGGCATTCGTAAATCACTTGAGCAAATCGAGTGGGTGAATGTTGTCGGCGAATTTGAAGACTCCACTGCACTAATCAACAATTTGCCAAAATTAGATGCCCATGTGTTGATTACCGACCTCTCCATGCCTGGAGATAAATACGGTGACGGGATCACGTTAATTAAATACATCAAGCGTCATTTCCCGAGCCTGTCGATTATCGTTCTTACCATGAACAACAACCCGGCTATCCTGAGCGCAGTACTGGATCTCGATATTGAAGGGATCGTCCTTAAACAAGGTGCGCCAACTGACCTGCCGAAAGCGCTGGCTGCGCTGCAAAAGGGCAAGAAATTTACCCCGGAAAGCGTCTCTCGCCTGCTGGAGAAAATCAGTGCCAGCGGTTATGGTGACAAACGTTTGTCACCAAAAGAGAGCGAAGTCCTGCGCCTGTTTGCCGAAGGTTTCCTGGTCACTGAAATCGCTAAAAAACTCAACCGCAGCATTAAAACCATCAGTAGCCAGAAAAAGTCTGCGATGATGAAGCTCGGTGTGGAAAACGATATTGCATTGCTGAATTACCTGTCGTCCGTGACGTTGAGTCCGTCAGACAAAGACTAATTCACTTAGAGCCTGGCTCTAAGCTCAGAAATGCCTGATAGCGCGTTACGCTTATCAGGCATTTTTTATACCCGCGTTTTTCTGACCCGCTCTGCATAGACCGCCAGCGTTTGCTTCAGCACATCTAACGTCACAGGCTTGGACAGACAACTATCCATACCTGACTCCAGGCATCGCTGCTTCTCTTCTGCTAACGCATTAGCCGTCACACCGACAACCGGCAACGTTAAGCCCAACTGGCGAATGCGCTGCGTCAGACGATAACCGTCCATATTCGGCATATTGACGTCACTCAGCACAATGTCGATATGGTTTTTGCTCAATACATTTAGCGCATCCACACCGTCATTAGCAGTTTTACACTGATATCCCAGCGATCCCAGTTGATCGGCCAACAAACGGCGGTTTATCGGATGATCGTCGACCACCAGAATCATCATGTCATCGTTCGTGCTACCGATCTTATCCGGGGCTGGTAGCGCGCTGGAAAGTTCTTCATTGCCCAGTTCAACGCTGTAAATATGCGCCAATAGCACAGGCAACTCGTGCGGTGATGCCACACTGTGCACCCACTCACCCGGCGCTCTTTCCAGCGGAATACCAATATGGCGACGGCAGAAAATAACCGCTGCTCGCCCCTTCCAGGCCTGTTCCTGCGCATCATCAGCAATCAGTACATCATCCGCCTCAGGCTGCTGACCTTCATAGCGCAGTACTGTCATCCCCGCACTCGCCAGGCTGGTTTCGATAAAGTGATACAGCGAGGCGTTACGCACCGCCAGCCAGCAACGCGTACCCGCAAGGCCTTCAGCCCCTTTTTTCAACGGGTATTGCGCACCATAAAGTGGAATACGCAACGTAAACTGGCTACCCATTCCCGGTTCAGAATCAACGGAGATATCTCCGTCCATCATGCTGATCAGTTTTTCACAAATTGCCAGCCCCAGCCCGGTTCCCTGGAAATTGCGCTGCACCCCTGTCCCCACCTGGAAGAAAGGATCAAACAGGCGCACGACCTCTTTGGCCGGAATGCCCACGCCGGTATCGCGCACGCGAATACTGAGGTAGTCACCGCTGCACTGCACATGCAGCACAATACAGCCGGTATCGGTGAATTTAATCGCATTGCTCAACAGGTTAGAAATCACCTGCTGCAGGCGCATCGGATCACCATTTAACGCCACCGGCACATCCGGTTCGATAAAACAGTACAACCCAAGTTGCTTGCGAACCACCAGCGGCAGGTAGTTGGCGGTAATATGGTTCATCACTTCTCGCGGCGAAAACTCACGCGGCTCAATCTTCAGCTGTTCAGATTCGATTTTCGAGAAGTCGAGAATATCGCTAATAATTTTCAGCAACAGACTGGAGGAGTTATTCATCGCCGTCACCAGGCGATCCACCCCATCAGGAAGTTCCTTCGTTTGCAGCAGGTCGAGATTACCGATAATGCCATACAGCGGGGTACGCAGTTCATGGCTCACCGTCGCAAGGAACATCGATTTAGACTGGCTTGCCTGTTCCGCCGCCTGAGCCATCTCCTGCAACGACTCTTCCATTTTGACGCGAGCGCTGACATCCACCAGTACACAAATCGCTACGTTTTCATTGCGATAACGTGAGTGCACAAAGCTGATTTGCAGATTGGTATTATTGCTGGTTAGCACATCAACAAAATTAACCTGCTGGCCGCAGATAATTTGCGTTAGCCGTTGCCGGTCCTCATGCGTCAGCATGTTCAGGTAGGTATGAGCCAGCTCATTGCTCAGGATGTTAATGCCGTCTATGGTGCGCAGAATACAAATGCCGACCGGCGCGGAAGCAACAATTTTACGGTTAAACTGCTCATGTTCTTCCAGTCGCTGCGCGTCACTTTCCGCAGGAATGAAGATACGTCGCTCATACATACGCATGAGCATAAATAGTGCCGCACCCACCAGCACATTCAGCAGAATCGCGTTCAGGATCAGCATGCGGATCCGCTCCAGTACCATATCGACCGGAACGGAATAGACAATGCTGAGTGATGATGGCGGCAGATTTTTCTTCAACACCAGCTCACGAAAACCCGGCGTATAACCAAACCAGGAGCGTTCCTGCATCCAGCGCGGTTCAGCTTTGATATTGCCTTCTGGACCGGTCAACGAAATCAACGCATGACCATTTTCATCGAGGATTGTCACACCCATCGGCAAGTTGCCTGGTGTGAAGAAATTCTCCATACGAATAGGCTGCTCCACACCCAGCATCGCCTGCAGGCGATTCGCCAGATAAACTGGTGTAAGCGCATAAAAATACCCTACACCGGGACGCGGCCCCTGGCTTATCCAGAACAGGTTATTGCCGTTTTCTTCCTGTGGCGCGTTACGGTATTTGATGATGCGCTCATGTAGCGCTTTCAGAGCGACGTCACGTTCAACAGGCATATCACGCAGGCCGAAATTGGCCATGCAGAGGTTATCACTGCCGATCAGGAACACACGATTCAAATCGTAAGCGGCAGAAAAATTGTCTCGCCAGTAGCGCATAAACCACGCCAGCGATTCCAGCGATCCGCGCCAGGTATTCCCCATTACCGTACAGTCGGAATCGGCAAACAACGGCTCAAAATTAGGCACGACGGTTTTATCGTCCCGTGCCCGTTGGGACATCACACCGTTTTCCGCCGTTAAGCGATTTTCAGCAATATATTTCAGCTCTTTTATCACGTCAGAAGTGCGCTGAATGTAGCGTTGGGCCTGATCGGAGCTGAGGTTAAACTCCTGACGAATCTCAGACTCTCTCTGATGCAACGCATTCACAATGTAGAACACTGAAGCAAAAGCAATCAGAAGCCAAACCAGTAGCGCCAGCGCCCTGAACAGATAGCGTGAAACTTTTAGGGTTGCATGAACGGAAGCAAGGTATTTCAAAAGGGCGAAGCTCCGCCTCAGGGAATCAATAAAGTGTGGTTAAGGTAGCGGGAAATGCCCCGCATCGCAATGCCATCTCTTTGCGGGAGTATGATAGACCGCTGAGAAACCGTTGCCTCAACCCGTGATAATCGTGTTTGACCAAACACACTACATGGATGTCATGATGCGCAATCTGAAAGGGCTCATATGCCGCTTATATCCGCGACGTTTACGCAATCAGATGATCATGATGGCCATTCTGATGGTGATTGTACCAACAATATCTATTGGTTATATCGTAGAAACCGAAGGCCGTTCAGCAGTCTTATCTGAAAAAGAGAAAAAATTATCATCGGTAGTAACCCTGCTGAACGATGAGTTGGGCGATCGCTTTAGCCACTTCGATAATCTGCCGCGTGAAGCGCGTATTCGTGCGCTTAATGAAGAGCTGAGCTCCATTACAGAACGGATCACACAGGCGTTTCCCGGCGTGGGTGCAGGGTATTACCACAAAGCGCTGGACGCGATTATCACCTATGCACCCTCTGCGCTTTATCAAAGCAATGTTGGTATCACCATCGCGCCAGACCATCCCGGACATGAGGTGATGGACAGCAACACCCCCGTGGTCTATTCAGGGCGACAAGTTCGCGGTGACATTCTCAACTCAATGATCCCAATAGAACGGCATGGTGAAGTCATTGGTTATATCTGGGCTAACGAACTGACGGAAGATATCCGCCAGCAGGCCTGGCGAATGGACGTCAGGATTATTGCCGTTCTGGCAGCCGGATTAGTCAGCAGCCTGCTACTTATCGTTCTCTTTTCACGCCGATTCGGCGCCAATATCGACATCATCACTGACGGGCTCTCGACGCTGGCGCAAAAAACCCCAGCTCGTCTTCCTAACCTGCCCGGCGAGTTGGGACAAATTAGCCGCAGCGTCAATGCGCTGGCACAAACATTACGCGAAACCAAAACGCTTAACGACCTGATTATTGAGAACGCCGCAGATGGCGTCATTGCAATCGACAGACAGGGTGACGTCACCACCATGAACCCGGCGGCGGAGCAGATAACAGGCTATAAGCTGCATGAGCTGGTTGGGCAATCCTATGCAAAGCTGTTTGCTAACACAGGGTTCTACAGCCCGGTGCTGGATACCCTGGAGTACGGTACCGAGCATGTCGCACTGGAGGTCAGCTTTCCTGGGCGTGAACGAACTATTGAGATAAGCGTCACCACCAGCCGAATCCATAACGCTCATGGCGAGTTGATCGGCGCACTGGTGATCTTCTCAGATTTAACAGCCCGCAAAGAGACACAACGCCGGCTGGCACAAACGGAAAGGCTCGCCACACTCGGTGAACTAATGGCCGGGGTGGCCCATGAGGTACGTAATCCTCTGACGGCAATACGCGGTTATGTCCAGATCATCCGCCAGCAAACTTCTCAGCCGGAGCATCAGGAGTATTTATCCGTTGTGCTAAATGAAATTGATTCAATTAATAAAGTTATCCAGCAACTGTTGGACTTCTCACGCCCGCGGCAAAGCCAGTGGCAACAGGTTCGACTCAATGCGCTGATTGAAGAGACGCTGATCCTCGTGCAAACCTCCGGTATTCAGGCCCGTATCAGCTTTACAACAGAATTAGATGCCAGCCTGACAGCGATCGTCGCCGATCGAGAACTGCTCAAACAGGTGATCCTGAATATTTTAATCAATGCAGTACAGGCGATAGGCGCACGAGGTGAAATTCGGATCCGCACCTGGCAATACACCGCTTCGCAGCAGGCAGTAATGATTGAGGATAATGGCAGTGGGATTGATATCGCCTTACAGAAGAAAATATTCGATCCATTCTTTACCACAAAAGCGTCAGGCACAGGTCTGGGACTGGCACTGAGCCAGCGCATAATCAATGCGCATCAAGGGGATATCCATGTAGTCAGCATGCCTGGCTGCGGCGCAACTTTCACTCTTATTTTACCGATCAATCCTCAGGGAACCTTGTCAGAATGAAAACCACATACCGTATTCTCATCGTTGATGACGAAGAAAATGTCCGCCGTATGCTTACCACGGCCTTTTCGCTGCAAGGACATGAGACACACTGTGCCAGCGACGGCAAAGCAGCGCTTAGCCTGTTTGCTGACACACAGCCCGATGTGGTGCTGATGGACATTCGTATGCCAGAAATGGATGGAATCGACGCACTGAAAATCATGCGAACCCAGCAGCCACGGATCCCCGTCATTCTGATGACGGCCTACGCCGAAGTAGAAACGGCAGTAGAGGCATTACGTAGTGGCGCATTTGACTACGTGATTAAGCCGTTTGACCTGGACGAACTTAACCTGGTGATTCAACGCGCATTGCAGTTACAGGCGATGAAGCAGGAGATCCGCAGTCTTCATCAGGCCCTCAGCACCAGCTGGCAATGGGGGCATATCCTTACGACCAGCCCGCTGATGATGGATATTTGCAAAGATACGGCAAAAATCGCGCTCTCACAGGCAAATGTACTGGTTAGCGGTGAAAGCGGCACGGGGAAAGAACTGATAGCCCGCGCAATCCATTACAACAGCCGACGTTCCAGCGGTCCGTTTATAAAAATAAACTGTGCCGCGTTACCAGAATCATTGCTGGAGAGCGAGCTGTTTGGTCATGAAAAAGGCGCATTTACCGGCGCGCAGACATTACGGCAAGGATTGTTCGAACGCGCTCATCAGGGGACGCTGTTGCTTGATGAAATTGGTGAGATGCCGCTGGTTCTACAGGCGAAACTACTACGAATTTTGCAGGAACGAGAATTCGAACGCATCGGTGGGCATCAAACCATTCGCGTTGATATTCGTATTATTGCCGCCACCAATCGCTGCCTGTACACAATGGTAAAAGAAGGAACCTTCCGCGAAGACTTGTTTTATCGGCTAAACGTGATTCATCTGGCCCTGCCCCCATTACGTGAACGCCGTGAAGACATCGCTCTGTTAGCTAACCATTTTTTACAAAAATTCAGTTCGGAAAATCAGCGAGATATCATTGAAATTGATCCGACAGCCATGTCAATCCTCACGGCCTGGCCATGGCCGGGAAATATTCGCGAACTGTCCAACGTGATCGAACGCGCGGTGGTCATGAATACCGGTGCGGTAATTTTTGCTGAAGACCTGCCCGCCCAGTTCCGCTCTCCCGTAAGCGCAATAACGGAAGTAAAACCCGCCCAGACCGGAGAGCGGAACCTGAAAGAAGAGATTAAACGCGAAGAAAAACGGATCATTGTTGAAGTCCTCGAACAGCAGGACGGAAACCGAACCCGCACCGCGCTAATGCTGGGGATCAGCCGACGCGCCCTGATGTATAAATTACAAGAATATGGTATCGACCCGTCAGGTTCCTGAGACAAAATTTGCTATGCAGAATTTTGCACACTGCGCAAAACTCTGCATAGTTCATTGACTTCCCGCTCACATCCCGCTTAAAAATAATCAATATAACTCAATGAGTTAGAAATTTTCACATCTGTATTATCATTCTGGCACCCTGCTTGCAATTCCCTGAGCGTACCCAAAATGGAGTATGTCAAAGGGAAACATAATGAAAACAAAACTGATTACCTTACAAGACGCCGCAGGCTTCTTTCGTGACGGCATGACCATCATGGTCGGTGGCTTTATGGGTGTTGGCACACCGCCTCGCCTTGTCGAAGCCTTACTTGAATCTGGCGTCAGGGATCTGACGCTAATTGCCAACGATACCGCATTTGTCGATACCGGGATCGGACCATTGATCGTCAATGGTCGGGTAAGCAAAGTGATTGCTTCACACATTGGCACCAATCCTGAAACCGGACGCCGCATGATTGCAGGCGAGATGGACGTCCAACTGGTTCCGCAGGGCACTCTCATTGAGCAAATCCGTTGCGGCGGCGCGGGTCTCGGCGGTTTTCTGACGCCAACCGGCGTTGGTACCGTAGTTGAAGACGGCAAGCAAACCATGACGCTTGATGGCAGAACCTGGCTGCTCGAACGCCCGTTACGTGCAGACCTGGCGCTTATTCGCGCTCACCGCTCAGATATGCTGGGCAATCTTACCTACCAACTCAGCGCCCGCAATTTCAACCCACTGATTGCCCTCGCCGCCGACATCACGCTGGTTGAGCCAGATGAAATGGTCGAAACAGGTGAGCTTCTTCCTGGCCAGATAGTCACCCCTGGCGCCGTTATCGACCATATCGTTATTCCACAGGAGAGCTAATCATGGATGCTAAACAACGTATTGCGCGCCGCGTGGCGCAAGAGCTTCGCGATGGCGATGTTGTAAATTTAGGCATTGGCCTGCCGACGATGGTCGCCAACTACCTGCCAGATGATATTCATATCACGCTACAGTCTGAAAACGGTTTTCTGGGACTTGGTCCGGTAACGACCGCGCATCCTGATCTGGTTAACGCGGGTGGACAGCCGTGTGGAATTTTGCCGGGTGCTGCCATGTTTGACAGTGCCATGTCATTTGCGCTTATTCGCGGTGGCCACGTCGATGCCTGTGTACTCGGTGGGTTACAGGTCGATGAACAGGCTAACCTCGCCAACTGGGTCGTCCCCGGCAAAATGGTACCAGGCATGGGCGGCGCGATGGATCTGGTGACGGGTGCTCGTAAAGTGATTATCGCCATGGAACATTGTGCGAAAGATGGCTCGGCGAAAATCCTCCGTCACTGCACGATGCCGCTCACTGCTCAGCATGCAGTGCACATGCTGGTGACCGAGCTTGCTGTCTTCCGTTTCCTTGATGGCAAAATGTGGCTCACGGAAATTGTCGAAGGCTGCGATATCGCTACTCTGCGTGAGAAAACTGAAGCGCAGTTCGACGTCGTCAGCGATCTGGTCATCCAGCGAGGTGACGAATGATTGGCCGTATATCTCGCTTTATGACGCGCGTGGTCAGCCGCTGGCTTCCTGACCCACTGATTTTTGCAATGTTGCTCACGCTGCTGACCTTTGGGATCGCGCTATGGCTGACGCCGCAAACCCCGATAAGCATGGTGAAATTCTGGGGGGATGGGTTCTGGAACCTGCTGGCGTTTGGTATGCAGATGGCGCTGATCATCGTAACCGGTCATGCGTTAGCGAGTTCAGGGCCGGTTAAAAGCCTGCTGCGCACGGCGGCCTCAGCAGCAAAAACCCCCGCTCAGGGTGTGATGCTGGTGACTTTTTTTGGTTCGGTTGCCTGTGTGATCAACTGGGGTTTCGGTCTGGTTGTTGGGGCGATGTTTGCCCGTGAAGTCGCCCGACGGGTCCCTGGTTCCGATTATCCGCTGCTGATTGCCTGCGCCTACATCGGTTTTCTCACCTGGGGTGGCGGTTTCTCCGGCTCAATGCCGTTGCTGGCAGCAACGCCGGGCAACCCGGTTGAGCATGTCGCGGGGTTGATCCCCGTCGGCGATACCCTGTTCACCGGTTTTAATATCTTCATCACGCTGGCGCTGATTGTAGTGATGCCGTTCATCACGCGCATGATGACGCCGAAGCCGTCTGATGTCGTCAGTATCGACCCTAAGTTACTGCTTGAAGAGGCGGATTTTCAGAAGAAATTACCCGCGGATGCCCCGCCGTCAGAAAAACTGGAAGAGAGCCGTATTCTGGCCCTGATCATCGGTGCGTTAGGAATTGCTTATCTGGCCATCTATTTCGCCGAGAAAGGCTTCAACATCACCATTAACACCGTCAATCTGATGTTTATGATTGCTGGTCTGCTGCTGCACAAAACGCCAATGGCCTATATGCGCGCCGTCAGCGCCGCAGCACGCAGTACCGCCGGGATCCTGGTGCAATTCCCCTTCTACGCCGGTATTCAGTTGATGATGGAGCACTCAGGTCTCGGCGGACTGATTACCGAGTTCTTCATCAACGTCGCCAATAAAGACACTTTCCCGCTGATGACCTTTTTTAGCTCTGCGCTAATTAACTTTGCCGTGCCATCAGGCGGCGGACACTGGGTTATTCAGGGGCCATTCGTTATGCCAGCTGCGCAGGCACTTGGCGCTGACCTCGGCAAGTCAGTCATGGCTATCGCCTATGGCGAGCAGTGGATGAACATGGCGCAACCGTTCTGGGCGCTGCCTGCACTGGCTATCGCCGGGCTGGGTGTGCGCGACATCATGGGGTACTGCATCACCGCCCTGCTCTTTTCCGGGGTCATTTTTGTTATCGGTCTGACCTTGTTCTGACGGCAACCACTCACTTTAAAGGAACAGAAGATGAAAAATTGTGTCATCGTCAGCGCGGCACGTACCGCTATTGGCAGCTTCAACGGCGCCCTGGCGACCATCAGCGCCATCGAACTTGGGGCTACCGTAATTAAATCCGCACTTGAGCGCGCCCACCTTGACCCGCAGCAGGTTGATGAGGTCATCATGGGTAACGTGTTGCAGGCAGGTCTCGGACAAAACCCGGCACGCCAGGCATTGTTAAGAAGTGGTCTCTCCGACACCATTTGCGGTTTTACCGTCAACAAAGTGTGCGGCTCAGGTCTCAAAAGCGTCGCACTTGCCGCGCAGGCAATTCAGGCCGGGCAGGCACAGGCAATTGTCGCCGGAGGTATGGAAAACATGAGCCAGGCCCCCTACCTGTTAGACGCCAAAGCCCGCTGGGGGTATCGCCTCGGAGATGGACAGCTATCCGATGTCATCCTGCGTGACGGTCTGATTTGCGCCACCCACGGTTACCATATGGGGATCACGGCTGAAAATGTTGCCCGTGAATACGATATCAGCCGGGAGATGCAGGATGAACTGGCGCTGATTTCGCAACATAAAGCAGTGGCTGCGATAAATTCCGGCGCGTTTCAGGCGGAAATAGTGCCCGTCAGCGTGACATCCCGAAAAAAAACCATTGTCTTTGAGCGTGATGAATTTCCAAAAGCTGACTCTACGGCTGAAGGTCTTGCCGCGCTGCGTCCGGCCTTCGACAAAGCAGGCACCGTCACTGCAGGTAATGCTTCGGGGATCAACGATGGTGCTGCAGCCCTGGTAATAATGGAGGAATCTGCGGCGCTGGCTGCGGGACTGAAACCTTTGGCACGTATTAAAGCGTACGCCAGCGGCGGCGTCGCACCAGCGATGATGGGAATGGGGCCGGTACCGGCGACGCAAAAAGCGCTGCAACTGAGCGGGCTGCAACTGTCCGATATCGATCTTATCGAAGCCAACGAGGCGTTTGCCGCGCAGTTCCTGGCGGTGGGTAAAACGCTGGGCTTTGATACGCAAAAAGTTAACGTCAACGGCGGGGCTATCGCGCTTGGTCATCCTATCGGTGCCAGCGGAGCACGTATTCTGGTCACGCTGCTTCATGCCCTACAGGCGCGGGATAAAACGCTCGGACTGGCAACGCTGTGTATTGGCGGCGGTCAGGGAATTGCGATGATAGTGGAAAGGATGAACTAAAAAAAAGGGCCGGATTTCTCCGGCCCTTCTCATAACAGCTTAATTACTCTTCTGCGTCATCCGCAGCATCGTCATCGCTTTCCGCTTCAGGCGCGATATCATCGTCCCCTTCTGCGGCGCTACCGTCGATAGAATCAAGCTCTTCATCATCAACCGGTTCAGCAACACGTTGCAGACCCACGACATTTTCATCTTCCGCAGTACGGATGAGGATAACGCCCTGGGTGTTACGCCCTACCACGCTGATTTCCGACACGCGAGTACGCACCAGCGTACCGGCATCGGTAATCATCATGATCTGGTCGCTATCTTCAACCTGCACCGCGCCAACAACAGAACCGTTTCGCTCGGTGACTTTAATTGAGATAACGCCCTGCGTCGCACGAGACTTGGTCGGATACTCTTCTGCTGCGGTACGTTTACCGTAGCCGTTCTGCGTTACGGTCAGGATGGCACCTTCACCGCGCGGAACAATCAGAGAAACGACTTTGTCTTCTCCTGCCAGTTTGATACCGCGTACGCCAGTCGCAGTACGACCCATCGCACGGACGGCGTCTTCTTTAAAGCGCACCACTTTACCGGCGGCAGAGAACAGCATAACTTCATCGTTACCTGCTGTCAGATCCACGCCAATCAGCTCGTCGCCTTCGTTAAGGTTAACCGCAATGATACCGGCAGAACGCGGACGGCTGAACTCGGTCAGCGCCGTTTTCTTCACGGTGCCGCTGGCGGTTGCCATAAAGACGTTCACGCCCTCTTCGTACTCGCGTACTGGCAGAATAGCGGTAATACGTTCGTTAGCTTCCAGCGGCAGCAGGTTGACGATTGGACGTCCACGCGCGCCACGGCTCGCTTCCGGCAGCTGGTACACCTTCATCCAGTACAGACGGCCACGGCTGGAGAAGCAGAGGATCGTGTCATGGGTGTTGGCCACCAGCAGGCGGTCGATAAAGTCTTCTTCTTTAATACGTGCTGCTGACTTACCTTTCCCGCCACGACGCTGTGCTTCGTAGTCAGTTAACGGCTGATATTTAACGTAGCCCTGATGAGACAAGGTCACGACAACATCTTCCTGGCTAATCAGATCTTCGATATTGATGTCAGCGCTGTTGGCAGTGATTTCAGTACGACGCTCGTCGCCGAACTGTTCACGGATCAGCTCCATCTCTTCACGGATAACTTCCATCAGACGATCGGCGCTGCCCAGAATGTGCAGCAGTTCAGCGATCTGCTCCAGCAGCTCTTTGTATTCGTCGAGCAGTTTCTCATGCTCAAGGCCAGTCAGTTTCTGCAAACGCAGATCCAGAATCGCCTGGGCCTGCTGTTCTGTCAGATAGTACTGACCGTCACGCACGCCGAACTCAGGTTCCAGCCATTCAGGACGCGCGGCGTCGTCACCAGCACGTTCCAGCATGGCGGATACGTTACCCAGTTCCCAGGAACGGGCAACCAGCGCAGCTTTCGCTTCAGCCGGGGTTGGCGCACGGCGGATCAGTTCGATGATCGGGTCGATGTTTGCCAGCGCAATCGCCAGCGCTTCAAGGATGTGTGCACGATCGCGAGCTTTACGCAGTTCAAAAATAGTACGGCGTGTAACCACTTCACGACGGTGACGCACGAAGGCTGCGATAATGTCTTTCAGGTTCATGATCTTCGGCTGGCCATGGTGCAGTGCAACCATGTTGATACCGAAGGAAACCTGCAGTTGGGTCTGAGAGTAGAGGTTGTTCAGGACCACTTCCCCGACCGCGTCGCGTTTTACTTCAATCACGATGCGCATACCGTCTTTGTCAGACTCGTCACGCAGCGCGCTGATGCCTTCAACGCGTTTGTCTTTCACCAGCTCAGCGATTTTCTCGATCAGGCGTGCTTTGTTCACCTGATACGGAATTTCATGCACGATGATGGTTTCACGACCGGTTTTCGCGTCAGCTTCGACTTCCGCACGCGCACGAATGTACACTTTGCCGCGACCGGTACGGTAGGCTTCTTCGATACCACGACGACCGTTGATGATCGCGGCGGTCGGGAAGTCCGGGCCAGGAATGTGTTCCATCAGCCCTTCAATGCTGATGTCTTCATCGTCAATGTATGCCAGACAGCCGTTGATCACTTCCGTCAGGTTGTGCGGCGGAATGTTGGTCGCCATACCTACCGCGATACCGGACGAGCCGTTCACCAGCAGGTTAGGAATTTTGGTCGGCATCACGTCAGGAATACGTTCGGTACCGTCGTAGTTATCGACGAAATCAACCGTTTCTTTTTCCAGGTCAGCCATCAGCTCGTGGGCGATTTTCGACATACGGATTTCCGTATAACGCATCGCTGCTGCGGAGTCGCCATCGACAGAACCAAAGTTACCCTGACCATCCACCAGCATATAACGCAAGGAGAATGGCTGCGCCATACGAACAATGGTGTCGTAAACGGCGGTATCACCATGAGGGTGGTATTTACCGATTACGTCACCAACGACACGGGCAGATTTTTTATAGGCTTTATTCCAGTCGTTGCCCAATACGTTCATGGCGTAAAGTACGCGACGGTGTACCGGCTTCAGGCCATCTCGGACGTCCGGCAGCGCACGGCCAACAATGACCGACATCGCATAATCCAGATACGAGCTCTTCAGCTCTTCCTCAATGTTGACCGGTGTAATTTCTCTCGCAAGGTCGCTCATCTAACCGCTATCCCTCTACTGTATCCCGGATTCAAAGGTCGCAAATTATAACACACCCGTGCAGATTCAGGTAAATGGATTCCCCCAGAGAGAGGCTTTATTCATCCCGTCAGGCTGATATACTCGTTTGTATTGCTAATTCAGGAGTAGAAGCCCCAATGAATGCCGAAAAACCCCCGGTAACTCACAACGTTGACCATGAAGAAATTGCCAAATTTGAAGCAGTCGCGTCGCGCTGGTGGGATCTTGAGGGCGAATTTAAGCCTCTGCATCGCATTAACCCACTGCGCCTGGGCTACATTACCGAGCGCTCAGGTGGACTGTTTGGTAAAAAAGTTCTCGACGTCGGTTGCGGCGGCGGCATTCTGGCGGAGAGTATGGCGCGCGAAGGTGCTACGGTCACCGGTCTGGATATGGGCTTTGAACCGTTACAGGTAGCCAGACTTCACGCGCTGGAAAGCGGTATTCAGGTTGAATATGTGCAAGAAACCGTAGAAGAGCACGCCGCAAAACATGCGCATCAATATGACGTTGTAACCTGCATGGAAATGCTGGAACACGTTCCGGATCCGCAGTCAGTGGTCAGATCCTGCGCCAGGCTGGTAAAACCGGGTGGCGAAGTCTTTTTCTCCACGCTTAACCGCAATGGCAAATCCTGGCTGATGGCGGTGGTCGGGGCGGAATATATTCTGCGCATGGTGCCAAAAGGCACACATGACGTGAAAAAATTTATTAAGCCCGCTGAGTTGTTAGATTGGGTTGACCAGACAGTACTGAAGGAACGTCATATGACGGGTCTGCATTACAACCCGATCACTAACACCTTCAAACTGGGCCCAGGCGTCGACGTTAACTATATGGTACATACCACCGCACAAGCCGAGTAACACGCTCCATTACAAAGGCCGGATAAAGGGTTCTCCCCGCCATCCGGCATTTAGTTTGTTTGACCACGCTTTACTGCCATACCTACCAATCATTGGTAGCATCGCTAACGCAATTTTTGCGCCAAATCATAAGAACCTTCTGCACCTTCGACGAAGAAATCAGCACTCGATCAAATTTTCTATTTTTTTTCTCAATTATTGACATCCTCGCCAGGCCTTATAAGACGCGCACTTAGCGATTCTCACCCTTTTGCAACCTCAATTTAACCTCAAAATCAACTCTTGTGCTGAAAAGAATCCCTACTAGAATACTCACCATATAGCGTCTATTTTATCAAACAACCCCTATATATAGTATTTATCCACAGACTTAGTCACAACATGACTCTGTGGATAATATGGGGGATATTTTTTCTTTCACGGACAGGTAAAAAACCACATGAATCAGAGTCTGCTGGTGACAAAGCGTGATGGTAGTACAGAGCGCATCAATCTCGACAAAATCCACCGAGTTCTGGATTGGGCGGCAGAAGGACTGAATAACGTATCGATTTCTCAGGTCGAGCTGCGCTCCCACATTCAGTTTTATGACGGTATCAAAACCTCCGATATCCATGAAACTATCATCAAAGCTGCCGCAGACCTGATCTCCCGCGATGCGCCGGATTATCAGTATCTGGCTGCCCGCCTGGCAATTTTCCACCTGCGTAAAAAAGCCTATGGTGAATTTGAACCGCCAAAACTGTTCGACCATGTAGTGAAAATGGTTGAAATGGGCAAATACGACAATCATCTGCTGGAAGACTACACGGAAGAAGAGTTCAAGCAGATGGACTCGTTCATCGTACACGACCGCGATATGACCTTCTCCTATGCTGCTGTTAAGCAGTTAGAAGGCAAATACCTGGTGCAAAACCGTGTTACCGGTGAGATTTATGAAAGTGCGCAGTTCCTCTACATTCTGGTAGCAGCCTGCCTGTTCTCTAACTATCCACGTGAAACCCGCCTGGAATACGTTAAACGTTTCTACGATGCCGTTTCTACGTTCAAAATTTCGCTGCCGACGCCAATCATGTCTGGTGTGCGTACTCCGACCCGTCAGTTCAGCTCCTGCGTACTGATCGAGTGTGGTGACAGCCTGGACTCTATCAATGCCACTTCCAGCGCGATTGTGAAATACGTTTCCCAGCGAGCAGGGATCGGTATCAACGCCGGCCGCATTCGTGCGCTGGGTAGCCCGATCCGCGGCGGTGAAGCGTTCCACACCGGCTGTATCCCGTTCTACAAGCACTTCCAGACCGCAGTCAAATCCTGCTCTCAGGGTGGCGTACGCGGCGGTGCTGCCACGCTGTTCTATCCAATGTGGCATCTGGAAGTTGAAAGTCTGCTGGTGCTGAAAAATAACCGTGGCGTTGAAGGTAACCGCGTTCGTCACATGGACTACGGTGTGCAAATCAACAAGCTGATGTACACCCGTCTGCTGAAAGGCGGCGACATCACCCTGTTTAGCCCATCCGATGTCCCGGGTCTGTACGATGCGTTCTTCGCCGATCAGGATGAGTTCGAGCGTCTGTACACCCAATATGAAAACGATGACAGCATCCGTAAACAACGCGTAAAAGCGGTCGAACTGTTCTCACTGATGATGCAGGAACGCGCTTCTACTGGCCGTATCTACATTCAGAACGTTGACCATTGCAACACCCACAGCCCGTTTGACCCGGCCATCGCACCGGTGCGCCAGTCCAACCTGTGCCTGGAAATCGCCCTGCCAACCAAACCGCTGACCGACGTTAACGACGAAAACGGTGAGATTGCGCTGTGTACGCTGTCAGCATTTAACCTCGGCGCAATTGAGAGTCTGGACGAACTGGAAGAGCTGGCTGTACTGGCTGTTCGCGCACTGGATGCACTGCTGGATTACCAGGATTATCCAATTCCGGCGGCAAAACGTGGCGCAATGGGCCGTCGTACGCTGGGTATTGGCGTGATCAACTATGCCTACTGGCTGGCAAAAAATGGCAAGCGTTACTCTGACGGCAGCGCAAATAACCTGACTCACAAAACCTTTGAAGCCATTCAGTATTATCTGCTGAAAGCCTCTAACGAACTGGCAAAAGAGCAAGGCGCGTGCCCGTGGTTTAATGAAACCACCTATGCCAAAGGTATTCTGCCGATCGATACCTACAAAAAAGATCTGGATGCGATCGTCAGCGAAGCACTGCATTACGACTGGGAACAACTTCGTGAATCGATCAAGACTCACGGCCTGCGTAACTCCACGTTGTCTGCCCTGATGCCGTCCGAAACCTCTTCGCAGATCTCCAACGCCACCAACGGCATTGAACCCCCACGCGGCCACGTGAGTATTAAAGCCTCTAAGGATGGGATCCTGCGCCAGGTTGTGCCGGACTATGAGCACCTGAAAAATGCCTATGAATTGCTGTGGGAAATGCCGAACAACGACGGCTACCTGCAACTGGTCGGCATTATGCAGAAGTTTATTGACCAGTCTATTTCAGCGAATACTAACTACGATCCGTCACGCTTCCCGTCCGGAAAAGTGCCGATGCAGCAGTTACTGAAAGATCTGCTCACCGCCTACAAATTTGGTGTGAAAACGCTGTACTATCAGAACACCCGTGACGGTGCAGAAGATGCGCAGGATGATCTGGTGCCGTCCATTCAGGACGATGGCTGCGAAAGCGGCGCATGTAAGATCTGATGAATGATGCCGGGTGGCGCTACGCTTACCCGGCCTACGATTGCACGGTTTGTAGGCCGGACGCGGTGCCTGCACCGCCATCCGGCGCTCATACCACAAAGGATTCACATCAATGGCATACACCACATTTTCACAGACGAAAAATGACCAGCTACTGGAACCGATGTTCTTCGGCCAGCCGGTGAACGTTGCACGCTACGATCAGCAAAAATATGACATCTTCGAAAAATTGATCGAAAAGCAACTCTCTTTCTTCTGGCGCCCGGAAGAGGTCGATGTCTCTCGCGATCGCATCGACTACCAGGCACTGCCAGAACATGAAAAACACATTTTTATCAGCAACCTGAAGTATCAGACGCTGCTGGACTCCATTCAGGGACGTAGCCCAAACGTGGCGCTGTTGCCGCTGATCTCTATCCCTGAGCTGGAAACCTGGGTTGAAACGTGGGCGTTTTCTGAAACAATCCACTCACGCTCCTACACCCATATCATCCGTAACATCGTTAACGATCCGGCGATAGTGTTTGACGATATTGTCACCAACGAACAGATCCAGAAACGTGCGGAAGGGATTTCCAGCTACTACGACGAATTAATCGAGATGACCAGCTACTGGCATCTGCTGGGCGAAGGTACGCACACGGTAAATGGCAAAACGATTGTCGTGAACCTGCGTGAGCTGAAGAAAAAACTGTACCTGTGCCTGATGAGTGTTAACGCACTGGAAGCGATCCGTTTCTACGTCAGCTTCGCCTGCTCTTTCGCCTTTGCCGAACGTGAATTGATGGAAGGCAATGCCAAAATCATTCGCCTGATCGCCCGCGATGAAGCGCTGCACCTGACAGGTACGCAGCATATGCTGAATCTGTTACGCAGCGGCGTGGACGACCCGGAAATGGCAGAGATTGCCGAAGAGTGCAAACAGGAGTGCTACGACCTGTTTGTACATGCTGCACTGCAGGAAAAAGAGTGGGCAGACTATCTGTTCCGCGACGGTTCGATGATCGGTCTGAACAAAGATATTCTGTGTCAGTACGTCGAGTACATCACCAATATTCGTATGCAAGCGGTGGGACTTGATCTGCCGTTCCAGACACGCTCTAACCCGATCCCGTGGATCAACACCTGGCTGGTGTCTGATAACGTTCAGGTTGCGCCACAGGAAGTGGAAGTGAGCTCATATCTGGTCGGCCAAATCGACTCCGAAGTGAACACCGACGATCTGAGTGATTTCCAGCTCTGATGGGCCGCATTACCCTGCGCATTTCTGGCACACAGTTGTTGTGCCAGGATGAACATCCTTCCCTGCTCGCTGTGCTCGAATCGCACAATGTTGAGGTCGAATATCAGTGTCGTGAGGGCTATTGTGGTTCCTGCCGTACGCGTCTGGTAGCAGGACAGGTGGACTGGATTGCAGAGCCTTTAGCCTTTATTCAGCCAGGTGAGATCTTGCCCTGCTGTTGTCGGGCAAAAGGGGATATTGAGATAGAAATGTAGTTTTGTCGGGTGACGGCGAAGCCGCCACCCGGCACATTTAGCGCTTCTCTTTCAAAAAGCTCACCGCTTTATCCGGGAAATCAGTAAACAGCCCGTCAACACCCGCCTTGTTATACAGAATGTCATACAGCTGATTCACGTCAGTCGCGTAATCCGGCAGTTGATCGGCACGAACGGTATAAGGATGCACAACCATCTTGTTCTGATGAGCGTCCTGAACCATTGCGGTTAATGAGATATTGCCTTGCTTAGATTTCTCATCAACCAGCATGTGGTAATCCGGCCCAATGCCGTCCGCATACTCTGCCACCTGCTTCATCGCACCCGGTTTAAACATCCAGTCGTAGTTGTAATTAACCCAACTACCGTCTGGTTTTTTCTCCTGGGTTTCATTCCAGTCAGTGTACGCAATCAACTGCACCAGATTGAGATCCATCCCCATCTTCGGTTCCAGTTCATTTTTAATGCGTTTTAGCTCTGCGACGTCAAAACACTGCAGATAGACATTGTCTTCCTTGCCGGTATACCCATACTTTTTCAGTACCTCCAGCGTCTTAGCCGCAATATCCTTCCCTTCCTGGTGATGGAACCACGGTGCTTTCATTTCCGGATAAATACCGATGTTCTTACCGGTGGAATGATTTAATCCCTGAACGAACTCAATCTCTTCTTCGAAAGTGTGCACGCGGAAATCAGATTTACCCATCGGGAAACGCCCTGGATATGTCTGCACCTTTTTGCCGTTTTCGATATCGAAGCCTTCAGTAAATTTCAGCGATTTGATCTCATCCAACGTAAAGTCGATAGCGTAGTAACGTCCATCTTTACGGGCACGATCCGGAAAGCGTTCGGCAACGTCGGTTACACGGTCAAGATAGTGGTCATGCAGGACGACCAGATGGTCGTCCTTAGTCATCACCAAATCCTGCTCCAGATAATCCGCACCCTGCGCATAGGCCATCGCTTTTGCGGGCAGCGTATGCTCCGGTAAATAGCCGCTTGCTCCACGGTGTGCAATCACAATCTTGTCTGCAGCGATGGCCGCACTGCTGACCACCATACCGGTCAACATCAGCGCTACGCTGAGACTTTTCAATGTCGTTTTCATCTATTAGCCCCCGTTACGCTTCAGTTCCATCTCTTTGTGATGACGTTTTTCACCAATCATGACGACCACCAGCAGAATAACCGCCAGCACGCTGCCGCCAATCATCACCATAAAGCCGCCATCCCAGCCGAAGAAGTCAACGGTGTAACCGACAATGGCGCTTGCCGCCACAGAACCGCCCAGGTAACCGAACAGTCCGGTAAAGCCTGCCGCCGTACCCGCCGCTTTTTTCGGTGCCAGTTCCAGCGCATGCAGACCGATCAACATTACCGGGCCGTAGATCAGGAAGCCGATGATAATCATACAAGCCATATCAACGTTCGGGTTTCCTGCCGGGTTCATCCAGTAGACGATCGTCGCAATAGTCACCAGCGTCATAAAGAACACGCCGGTTGCGCCACGGTTACCACGGAAGACTTTATCCGACATCCAGCCGCATAACAGGGTGCCCGGGATACCTGCGTATTCATATAAGAAGTAAGCCCAGGAAGATTTATCCAGCGCGAAATGCTTCACTTCTTTCAGATAGGTCGGCGACCAGTCAAGGATGCCGTAACGCAGTAAATAGACGAACACGTTGGCGATGGCGATGTACCACAACAGTTTGTTCGGCAGAACGTACTGCATGAAGATCTGCTTCGCAGTCAGCTCTTCTTCTGCTTTTTCGTTGTAATCATCCGGATAGTCGTTCTTGTACTCTTCAATCGGCGGCAGACCGCAGGACTGCGGGGTATCGCGCATCAGAGCAAAGGCAAACAGGGCAACAACAATCGCGCCAAATGCCGGCATGTACAGCGCCGCTTTCCAGTCGTTAAACCAGGCCATCCCCAGCAGGAACAGCAGCGGTGGCAGACCACCACCAACGTTATGCGCGCAGTTCCAGACGGAAACGATGCCACCACGCTCTTTCTGTGACCACCAGTGCACCATGGTACGGCCACACGGCGGCCAGCCCATCCCCTGGAACCAACCGCAGAGGAACAGCAGCACAAACATCACGGCAATGCTCGATGTCGCCCACGGTACAAAGCCCATAAACAACATCACTGCCGCAGCCAGAATCAAACCAGCAGGCAGGAAAACGCGCGGATTCGAGCGGTCCGAAACGGACCCCATGATGAATTTCGAAAAACCATAAGCGATGGAGATACCAGACAACGCAAAGCCCAGATCGCCACGAGAGAAACCCTGCTCAACCAGATAAGGCATCGCCAGGGCAAAGTTCTTACGTACCAGGTAGTACGCGGCGTAACCAAAAAAGATCCCCAAGAAAATCTGCCAGCGCAATCGACGATAGGTCGGATCGATCTCCGCTGCAGGCAAACGCGCTTTGTGTGGCGCCGGTTTAAAAATGCTCAACATATTGTAGCCTCCGTGGCCGTCTTTCGTTCGAAGGAAACACTGCAGTTTGTCGTAACAACCCTACCGCTCCCAGTGTGGCCGCGATGTTAAGGAATCATTCGGTGCAATAATGTGAATTACAGCACATATTGTTACAGTTTTATGACAAATGTTCATAAAGACGCACGGAATCACGTTTCATTTTCGAATTATGAGCGATTATGCGCGAAATCAAACAATCCATGTTTTTTATGTGGCTAAATGATAAAAAACGAACTGTGAGGAAAAACAATGAAAACTCGCGACTCGCAAACAAGTGACGTGATTATCATTGGTGGAGGAGCAACAGGTGCAGGGATCGCACGCGACTGTGCCCTGCGCGGCTTGCGCGTCATCTTAGTAGAGCGCCACGATATCGCTACGGGCGCAACGGGGCGTAACCATGGTCTGCTGCACAGCGGTGCGCGCTACGCCGTCACCGACGCTGAATCTGCTCGCGAATGCATCAGCGAAAACAAAATTCTGAAACGTATCGCCCGCCATTGCGTCGAGCCGACGGACGGTCTGTTTATTACGCTGCCGGAGGATGAACTCTCCTTCCAGGCCGCCTTTATTCGCGCCTGTGAAGAAGCGGGCATCCGCGCAGAAGCGATAGACCCGCAGCAGGCGCGCATTATCGAACCGGCGGTAAACCCGCAACTGATTGGCGCAGTAAAAGTCCCGGACGGTACCGTGGATCCCTTCCGTTTAACCGCAGCCAATATGCTGGACGCACGCGAGCACGGAGCCGTGATCTTAACGGCCCATGAAGTGACCGGACTGATTCGTGAAGGAGCGACCGTCTGCGGCGTGAACGTACGTAACCATCTTACGGGTGAGATGCAATCCCTGCATGCACCGGTAGTGGTGAATGCCGCCGGGATCTGGGGTCAGCGTATTGCGGAATATGCCGATCTGAGCATTCGCATGTTCCCGGCGAAAGGTTCGCTGCTGATCATGGATCATCGCATTAACCAGCATGTCATCAACCGCTGTCGTAAGCCGTCCGACGCCGATATTCTGGTGCCTGGCGATACCATCTCGCTGATCGGTACGACCTCACAACACATTGATTACGACGATATCGACAGCAACCGTGTCACCGCAGAAGAGGTGGATATTCTGTTGCGTGAAGGCGAGAAGCTGGCACCGATTATGGCGAAAACGCGCATTTTACGCGCTTACTCCGGCGTGCGTCCTCTGGTTGCCAGTGATGATGACCCTAGCGGCCGCAACGTTAGCCGCGGCATTGTGCTGTTCGATCACGCCGAACGCGACGGGCTGGATGGGTTTATCACTATCACTGGCGGGAAGCTTATGACCTACCGCCTGATGGCGGAATGGGCGACCGACGCAGTATGTCGCAAACTGGGTAATTCCCGCCCTTGTACCACGGCGGATACCGCACTGCCTGGGTCGCAGGAATCTACCGAGCACACGCTAAAACGCGTCATCTCTTTGCCAGCACCACTTCGTGGCTCAGCGGTATACCGTCACGGCGATCGCACTCCAGCCTGGCTTAGCGAAGGTCGTCAGCACCGCAGTCTGGTCTGTGAATGCGAAGCGGTCACGGCGGGAGAAGTGCAATATGCCGTCGAGAATTTAACCGTTAACAGCCTGCTGGATTTACGTCGCCGCACCCGCGTCGGCATGGGGACATGCCAGGGTGAACTGTGTGCCTGCCGTGCCGCAGGTTTGCTGCAACGTTTTAATGTCACCACCGCGGCGCAATCCATCACTCAGCTATCCGAGTTCCTCAATGAGCGCTGGAAAGGCGTGCAACCTATCGCCTGGGGGGATGCGTTGCGCGAAAGCGAATTCACGCGCTGGGTTTATCAGGGATTGTGCGGTCTGGAAAAGGAGCACCAGGATGAAATTTGATACCGTCATTATCGGCGGCGGCCTCGCCGGACTGCTGTGCGGCCTGCAACTGCAAAAAAGCGGGTTGCGCTGCACGATTGTCACTCGCGGCCAAAGCGCGCTGCATTTTTCCTCCGGTTCACTGGATTTGCTCAGCACTCTGCCGGATGGTCAACCGGTCACTAACATTGAGACGGGGCTGAACGCGTTGTGCACTCAGGCTCCTGCGCATCCTTATAGCATTATCGGAACACAAAATGTGCTGGAACTGGCACAACAGGCACAGACTTTGCTGGAAGGATCCGGAGCACGTTTGCAGGGGGACGTTCACCAGGCGCATCAGCGTGTAACACCGCTGGGGACCCTACGTTCAACCTGGTTAAGCTCGCCGGAAGTCCCGGTCTGGCCACTGTCAGCTCAGCGCATCTGCGTGGTGGGCATTAGCGGTCTGCTGGATTTTCAGGCACATCTCGCTGCCGCCTCATTACAGCAGCGCAACCTCAGCGTCGAAACGGCTGAAATAGATCTGCCGGAACTGGATGTTCTGCGCGACAACCCAACCGAGTTTCGCGCCGTTAACATCGCACGCCTGCTGGATAACGAAGACAAATGGCCGCTGCTTTACGACGCGCTGCTGCCGCTAGCAAAAACCTGCGACATGATCATTATGCCAGCCTGCTTCGGACTGGCTGACTCCCGGCTCTGGCAATGGCTCAACGATCGTCTCCCCTGTTCGCTTAATTTACTGCCAACCCTGCCACCTTCAGTCCTGGGCATGCGTCTGCATAATCAGTTGCAGCGCCAGTTTGTACGCCAGGGTGGGATCTGGATGCCTGGCGATGAAGTGAAAAAAATCACCTGCCAGAACGGGTTGGTGAGCGAAATATGGACCCGCAACCATGCTGATATTCCATTGCGTCCACGCTTCGCTGTACTCGCCAGCGGCAGTTTCTTTAGCAGCGGGCTGGTCGCCACTCGCGAGGCCATTCACGAACCGATTATGGGGCTGGATGTCCAGCAAACCGCGAGCCGAGCAGAATGGTATCAGCGTGATGTATTCGATCCACAACCGTGGCAACAGTTCGGCGTGACAACGGATGACGCACTGCGCCCTGCTCTTGCGGGAAAAACAGTAGAGAACATGTTTGCCATCGGTTCTGTACTTGGCGGATTTGACCCTATCGCACAGGGTTGTGGAGGCGGCGTATGCGCAGTTAGCGCCTTGCATGCCGCACATCATATTGCGAAACGTGCAGGAGGCCTGCAATGAGCGACACACGTTTTGAAAGCTGTATCAAATGCACAGTGTGCACCACCGCCTGCCCGGTCAGTCGTGTAAACCCGAGCTATCCTGGCCCCAAACAGGCTGGTCCGGACGGTGAACGTCTGCGTCTGAAAGATGGTGCGTTATATGACGATGCACTGAAATATTGCATCAACTGCAAACGCTGCGAAGTCGCCTGCCCCTCAGATGTGAAAATTGGCGATATTATCCAGCGTGCGCGCGCCAAATACGACACGACGCGCCCGTCACTCCGTAACTTTGTCTTAAGCCATACCGATTTGATGGGCAGTGTTTCCACGCCGTTTGCGCCGATAGTCAACACCGCCACGTCGTTGAAACCGGTACGCCAGCTTCTTGATTACGCACTAAAAATCGATCACCGTCGTACGCTGCCGAAGTACTCCTTTGGTACATTCCGCCGCTGGTATCGCAGCGTTGCTGCCCAGCAGACACAGTATCAGGATCAGGTCGCCTTTTTCCACGGCTGCTTTGTGAACTACAACCATCCCCAGCTCGGCAAAGATCTGATTAAAGTGCTGAACGCGATGGGTACCGGCGTGCAACTGCTGAGTAAAGAGAAGTGCTGCGGTGTTCCGCTGATCGCCAATGGTTTTACCGATAAAGCACGTAAACAAGCGGTAAGTAATGTGGCCTCACTCAGAGAAGCCATCGATGGGAAAGGCATTCCGGTGATCGCCACCTCTTCAACCTGTACCTTTGCGCTGCGCGATGAATACCCGGAAGTGCTGGATGTCGACAACTCAGGCCTGCGCGAACATATTGAGCTGGCCACCCGTTGGCTGTGGCGCAAACTGGATGAAGGCAAAACGCTGCCGTTGAAAACGCTGCCGCTGAAAGTGGTCTATCACACTCCCTGCCATATGGAGAAAATGGGCTGGACGCTCTACACGCTGGAGCTGCTACGACAAATTCCGGGGCTTGAATTGACAGTGCTGGATTCTCAGTGCTGCGGGATCGCCGGAACTTATGGCTTCAAAAAAGAAAACTATCCGACATCACAGTCTATTGGCGCCCCCCTGTTCCGCCAGATCGAAGAAAGCGGTGCGGATATCGTCGTTACCGACTGCGAAACCTGTAAATGGCAGATTGAGATGTCTACAAGCAAGCGCTGTGAACATCCGATCACTCTGCTTGCCAAAGCATTGGGTTAACGCTGCTCGCTGCTGCCCGATGGTATTCCACCATCGGGCAAGCAAGTATCAATAACTGCTTTTGAGCTTTTGCACAGCCTTGTCAGATTTAAACATCGCCAACCTGCGATCCAGCGCTTCACTATAGAGCATCGTGTCCACGCCTACGGCAACAAAGTTCGCCCCCCACTGCAGACATTTTTGCGCCATCGCCGGATCGACAGCGAGAAATCCCGCTGCTTTTCCGGCTGCACGAATGCGGCGGATGCTCTCTTCAATAATTCGCTGTACCTCAGGGTGCCCGGCGTTATCCGGATAACCTAAAGACGCAGAGAGATCTGCCGGACCGATGAAAACACCATCGATACCTTCCACATCCAGGATCGCATCCAGATTATCCAGCGCCGTTTTACTTTCGACCTGCACCAACAGACAGAGCGACTCATTAGCCTGCGCCATGTAATTATCAATACGTCCCCAACGCGCTGCACGGGCCACGCTGGCCCCAACTCCACGCTCTCCCACCGGAGGATAACGCGTCGCGGAAACCACCTGACGAGCCTGTTCTGCGCTGTCCACCATCGGGATCAGCAGCGTCTGCGCACCGATATCCAGTACCTGCTTAATCAACGCCTTGCTGCCTTCAATCGGACGAATCACTGGCTGACTGGCATAGGGCGCAATAGCCTGAAGCTGGTGATAGAGGTCCTGTACCGTGTTCGGCGCATGCTCACCATCAATGAGCAACCAGTCATAACCCGATGTTGCTGCAATTTCCGCCATATAGGAGGTGGTCGAACTGAGCCACAAACCAATCTGGACTTCCCCTTTGCGCAGCGCTTCTTTAAAAGGGTTTGATAACAATGCGTTCATAACGATCCTTACAACGTAGATAAGATTAATGATGCACCGCGCCCATTTGCGAAGCAGGACGGCTGACTTTCAGGGTGAAGATAATGACTGAACCAATAACTGCGACACATGCCAGGGTCAGAAGCCCTGCTGCATCACTGGCAAAAACGGTTTCAGCTTTAACCCGCAAGATGGGAGCCAGAAATCCCCCCACCGCGCCAAACAGGTTTACAAAGCCAATGCCCGCAGCCAGCGCGGTACCAGAGAGCAATTGAGTCGGCATTGTCCAGAACACCGGCTGGACGGCAATAAAGCCCGCGGCCGCCACACATAAAGCCAGAATAGCCAGCACCGGAGACACCAGACCGGAAACGCCAATCCCGATCCCGGCGGCTAACAACGTCAGGGCCGCCACATTGCGCCGGTCACCGGTACGATCAGAGTAGCGCGGGATGAGCCAGGTACCGAACAGGGCAACCACCCACGGAATGGCCGTCACCACGGACGCAGTAAAGCCAACTTTGGTTCCCAATAGTGCCGCAACCTGGGTGGGCAGGAAGAAGATCAATCCATAGACCGCTACCTGAATCGTCAGATAAATAATTGCCAGTTGCCAGACACGCCCATTGCGCAAAGCATCTGACAGTTTTGAGGTGACCTTTTTCTCTTCTTCGCTCGCCAGTTGACTGATGAGAACGGCTTTCTCTTCCGCATTAAGAAAGCGCGCCTCCTGTGGTGTGTCGTCCAGCCAGAAGAAGGTGAAAACGCCTGCACCAACCGCCAGCAAACCTTCGATAACGAACATCCAGAACCATCCCGGATGCCCCATAAAACCGTGCATTTCTAACAGCGCGCCGGAAAGCGGCGATCCCAGAGTTAACGCCAGCGGTGCCCCCATGTAAAACAGCCCCATAATGCTGGCGCGGTTACGCTGCGGAAACCATTGCGACGTCAGGTAGATCATGCCGGGGAAGAAACCGGCTTCCGCCGCCCCCAACAAGGTACGGATAATCAGGAACTTTGCTTCGGTATCCGCCCACGCCATCGCCGCAGAGAGAAATCCCCACAGCAGCGTGGTGGTGCCAATCCAGCTTCTGGCGCCAAATTTACGCATCAGCAGGTTGGCTGGTACGCCCAGGAACGCGTATACCACAAAGAAAATTCCCGCCCCTAGTGCATAGGCTTCATTACTCAGCCCGGTATCAATCTGATACGTCTCTTTGGCAAAACCAATGTTCGAGCGATCCAGAAATGCCAGCACATACAGCGCCAACATAAAGGGAATCAAACGCGCACGGTTTTTCTTCACTACACCGTCAAGTAAAGTGGTTGTCATCACAAGATCCTCAAAGAAATGAGGGCGTTGCCGTGAATAAGGCAACGCACTGGTCATTAGTGGCTGTAGGGGCGCTTCAGATTGCAGTCACGGTTAAGCTCGACGCCAAAGCCAGGCTTATCAAGTACCGACTTATGGATCCGTCCGTTCACCGGCACTGGCTCATCCAGCAGGATAGGGTCGAACTGCGGACGCATCGTTGAACAATCCGGGCTGGTCATCAGGAACTCACTAAACGGGGTATTCGTGAAAGTGATAACCGCATGGTGCGAATAGACCGATGAGCCGTGCGGCACCACCAGTTGTCCACGCGATTTGGCAATTGCGGCAATTTCCACCAGCGTGGTTAATCCACCACACCAGCCGACATCAGGCTGCATGATATCAATGCCGGTTTCAGACAGCGTACGGAAGGACTGCAGCGTGCCGTGGTGTTCACCGCTGGTCACCATCATGCCTGCCGGTGCATTGCGCTTCAGCTCACGATAACCTTCATATTGCTGTGGCGGCAGACACTCTTCGATCCATTTCAGGTTATGCGGCGCACAGGCATGCGCCAGTTTGGTGGCATAGTTCACGTCCTGGCTCATCCAGCAGTCGAGCATCAGCCAGAAATCCGGGCCACATTTCTCACGCATATCAGCCACCATCGCGGCATCTTTGCGAACACCCGCGTCCCCATCGTGCGGCCCCCAATGGGTCGGCATTTTCCCGCCGATAAAGCCCAACTCTTTTGCCAGATCCGGACGTGCCCCGGTGGCATAGAACTGAATTTCATCACGAACCGCGCCACCCAGCAGTTTGTAGACCGGTAATCCCACGACCTTGCCAAACAGATCCCAAAGCGCGAGATCCACGCAAGAGATGGTGTTCATCACCAGACCGCCAGAGCCAGAATAATACATTGTGGCACCAAGCATCTGATCGTGAATGAGTTTAATATCACTGACGCATTTGCCTTCGATAAAGCGATTAAGATGCTTTTCGACAATAAAGCAGCCCATCTCTCCAGCCGTCGAGACTGCAAACCCCGTCTGACCGTTTTCTGCCTCCACTTCGACAATCAACGTCCCCAGCACGTTTATGCCGAAAGACTGGCGCGACTGTTCATACTCACGGTATTTGCTCATTGGCGTAGCAATGTGATCGTCAATCCAGTGATGAGCGCCCTGGTCATGATAATCACCACCGCCCGCCCCTTTCTCCGCCGTAGCACCGCCGGTAAACCAGGCACGAACATGTTTAATTTTTGGTAGGGTCATGATGTTCTCCATTATTATGATGCGAGTGAATCGAAGGGACTTTTCCAGCCCAACAGACGTGAAATATCTTTGGCGCAGGCAATTGCCTTCCCGGCCAGGTAATCACGATTCTCTTCGTTGATTTGTAAACGAGTGCCAACCACTGAAATCGCGGCAGTCAGCGTATTAC